>NZ_PDHT01000008.1:0-189117 GCF_002917135.1 Methylobacterium sp. V23 | reverse complement strand
TCCTGGGCGCGCTCGCCGGCTTCCTCGGCGGCCGCCTCGGCGCCCCCAAGCGCCTCACCCTCGCCGACGGCACCGACGCCCGCCGCGTCTGAAGCGAACGGGGCTGACCCTGGAGGTCAGCCCCGCACGCCTCCCATCGGGCGACCCCGTCAGGCTTGCACCGAGGCACGGAGTCTCCGACCGCCGACGCGAACCGCCAGCGCCCTCGGGTCTGTGCGACAAGCAGGCCGAACGCCGACACGTCCTTGCTGACCTACAAGCCGCCGGCGCCGCCTGCGCCGCCACCGGCACTGCCCGTGCCGTTCGCCCGCGAAGGCTGACCGGCGTTCCCGCCCGCAGCGGAGTTCGACGTGGTGGTATCGGCCCCGGTCGCACCGCGCGACAGGGTCCGCCCGCGACGGCCGCCCGTGGTATTCTGACTGCTGGACATCGCGATGCCGCGCTTCTTGTGCCGTGCCCGCGCGTCGGCGGTCGTGCCCATCTGCACCAGCACGAGTGATGACAGGGCCAGGGCGCAGGTCGAGAGCGTGAGCGTTTTCATGGTCACTCCTGTTGCTGACTGCGATAACTCAGGATCACCGTCCGGTTTCCCTGCGGGCGCGTCGCGGCCTGGATTGGACAGCAAGGATCGGGATGCGGCAGCGGTCATTTCAAGCCAGGACAGGCCGAGGCGCGGCCGTGACAGGCGGCGACCGGCCCTGGACGACGGAGGACATTTCCCCATGCAGCGCGCGGACCCCCAACGGGCCTGGGACGACCCGAGAGCCTCCGGTGACGAGGAGGCGCAGCGCTGGGCCGCGGTGACCGCCCGGGACGCTCGGGCCGACGGCGCCTTCGTCTACGCCGTTCGCACCACCGGGGTGTATTGCCGCCCCAGTTGTCCCTCCCGGGCGGCCAACCCGAAGAACGTCAGCTTCCACGCCACCTGCGACGCGGCCGAGGCTGCAGGCTTCCGCCCGTGCCGGCGCTGTCGGCCGAACGACGTGGCCGCGGCCGAACGGCACGCCGCGGTGATCGTCCGGGCGTGCCGCCGCATCGACGCGGCCGAGACCATGCCGACCCTCGAGGATCTCGCGGCGACGGCGGGTCTGAGCACCTTCCACTTCCACCGCGTCTTCCGGCGGATCACCGGCATCACGCCGAAGGCCTACGCGGCAGCCAAGCTGGCCGAGCGAATCGCGCAGCGCCTGCCCCAGGCCCGGACGGTGACCGAAGCGGCCTTCGCAGCCGGCTTCAACGCCTCGAGCCGCTTCTACGCCCAGGGGCCGGCTCGGCTCGGGATGAGCCCATCGGCCTATCGCGCGGGCGGCACCGGTACGGCGATCCGCTTCGCGGTGGCCGCGTCCTCCCTCGGCGCGCTGCTCGTCGCGGCGACCACCCGGGGCCTCTGCGCCATCCTCCTGGGCGACGATCCCGACGCCCTGGTCCGCGATCTCCAGGACCGCTTCCCCAGGGCCGACCTGGCGCCCGGGGACCCCGCCTTCGACGCGTGGGTGGCGGCGGTCGTCGGCCTCGTCGAGACGCCGGGCCGCGGACTCGACTTGCCCCTCGACATCGGCGGCACCGTCTTCCAACAGCGGGTCTGGGCCGCCCTGCGAGCCGTCCCCATCGGCACCACGACGACCTATGGCGCGATCGCCCGGGCCATCGGCGCCCCGACGTCCATGCGGGCCGTGGCCCAGGCCTGCGGCGCCAATCGGCTGGCGGTCGCCATCCCGTGCCACCGGGTGGTCCGCTCGGACGGGTCGCTTTCCGGTTATCGATGGGGTGTCGAACGCAAGCGCCTGCTCCTCGACCGCGAGGCCAACGCGCGATGAGGGCCGCGCAGCGCCCCCGACCGTCCGACGTGGTATGCGCGCCACAGGTCACGACCACAGGATGTCCGACCCGTCGCGTACCCCCGTGTCACAGGGTACACGTCATGCCGGTACGTTCGGACACACGACACCCCTGATGGGACGTGCCGGATCGCATCCGTCCGGACCGGCCCCCCATGCGGCGTGATCCGCCTCCACTCCCGTGGTCGAAACCGGCATGGCCGCTGCTCCCCGCTCTCGCCGTTCCCAGGCCGTCGCGTCCCGAAGTACGGGCTCTCGGACCGGAGCCGTCCGGTTCGCCTGCTTCGTCGTCCTCCTCGCCGCGACCGACGCGCGGGCCGAGGACGCGGCGGGGATCGTCCTGGAGGAACTCTCGGTCTCGGCCGAGGGCCGCCCGGCACCGGCCGCGGTGCCCTTCGGCGTCTCGGCACCTCCCGGTTCGAGACCGAGCCTGATCGAGCAGCCCCTGGGCGCCACCGCGGCGCGCGTCGGACGCACCGACACGATCGAGAACCGGCCAGCCACCAGCATCGGATCGGTTCTGCTGGACAGTCCCGGCGTCACCGTGCGCCAGGGCAATGGCGGGCGCGACGTGGTGATCTCCATCCGGGGCAACAATGCCCGATCCACCGGCGTCATCCGAAACATGGTCGTGCTGGAGGACGGCTTCCTCCTGACCCAGCCGGACGGCGCCTCGCGCTTCGACCTCGTCGATCCCCGCGCCTACAGCCGCATCGACGTGTTCCGTGGCCCGCAATCGGCGCTGTTCGGCAACTACGCCACCGGCGGCGCACTCGCGTTCCGCACCCGGACGGGCCGCGAGATCGGCGGCTTCGAGATCGGCACCGATGCGGGCAGCTTCGGCTACCTCAGCAATTCTTTCACGGTCGGCGGCGTCAGCGGCCCCGTCGAGATCAGCCTTTTCGCCAGCGACGTCCGCGCCGGCGGCTACCAGGATCACAGCGCCTACGACACGCAGACGATCAACCTGCTGGCGAGCTACACCCCGACACCCGACAACCGCTTCACCCTGAAGCTGATCAACAATCAGCTGCAGGCGGACCTGCCGGCGCGCGCCTCCCTCGAGCAGTACCGGATCAACCCCGATCAGCGCGGCTGTACCCGGGCGGCGACGGCCGCGCCCGGCTGTACCCTGACGACCCTGTTCGCCAACGGCGCGTTCGGCCGGACGGTGGGCGTCACCGCGGCCGAGGGCGGGTTCGGACGCGACGACCGGCGCACCGTCGTGGCCCTGCGCTGGGAGCACGATCTCGACGCGCAGACGACCTGGCGCACCCAGCTCGGCTTCGACGAGCGCAACTTCGACCAGCCGTTCTACACCTCGGCGTTCCGCGGCAGCTACCCGTCCCTGACCTTCCTCACCGACCTCACCCGACGCTACGACCTGTTGGGCCTGCCGGCCGTGGGCTACGTGGCCTTCACCTCCGAGATCCTCGACAACCACGTGACGACGTTCAACTGGACGCCGGGGGCGGGGCGACCGGCCCTGGGCGCCCTGATCGGAGATCTGCGCGGCGACCAGACCAATCTCGGCGGGCGCGCCCGTACGGAGGTGGCACTCTCCGAGCACTGGACCGGGCTCCTCGGGATCAGCGCGACGAACACCACCATCACCGGCCGCAACATCGCCTACGGCTATTCCGATGCCGGACGGACCGTGTCGGTGGTCGATGCCGCGCGCAGCTTCCTCAACGTGGCGCCGGAACTCGCGCTGGTCTATCGGCCCCAGGACGCCTGGAGCTTCCGAGGCCGCGTCGCCACCGGCTACGCCACGCCGACGGGCAGCAACCTGTTCGTCACCAGCGCGGGATTACCGGGCAACAACACGCAGCTCCAGGCGCAGGAAAACCTCGGCTTCGACCTCGGCGTCGACTGGACGCCGGTGGAATCACTGCGGATCAGCCTGACGGGCTTCTACGAGTTCTTCCGCAACGAACTCCTGTCGCAATCACCGGGCGGGGGCCGCCTGAGCTACTTCGTCAATGCCCCGGCCTCGGAGCACCGCGGCGTCGAACTCGGCGCCGAATGGGCCTTCGCGCGGGGCTGGCGCGGAACGCTGGCCTACAGCTTCGACGACCAGATCTACACCCGGTTCACCGAGCAGCTGAGTGCCGGGGCCTTCAGCGTGCGCTTCGACCGGGCGGGCCAGTCCATTCCCGGCGTCCCCGCGCATCAACTCCTGGCGCGGGTCGGCTACGACCAGGTCGGCGGCCCCCTCAACGGGCTCGGCGCCTTCCTGGAGACCGTGGTCCAGGACGGCGTCCTCATCGACAACGGCAACCGCCTGCGGACACCCGGCTACGTCGTCCTCAATGCGAATATCCACTAAGCCACCGAACTGTCCGCCGGCTACGCCAAGCGCCTCAGCCTGTACCTGGAGGTCCGCAATCTGCTGGATACCACCTACATCGCCTCGGCCCTGAACCTGACGAGCACCCTCAGCCGGACCACCGGCCTGGAGAACGGCGCCGCCACCCTGGCGGGGACGGCCGGATCGATCCTCGCGGGAGCGCCACGCAACGTCGTCGGAGGGCTCAAGCTCTCGTTTTAACGATCGGCGCTCTGGTGGGCTGCGGGTCCGGAAGGCATTCCCGACGGATTGCCCACAAATTAGGCACGCAGCGTAGACCGGTCGAACGGCGTCAAGATTTCCGCATGTCTTCGAGGCAGCGACTGGCCGTGTGCGCGTCTGCCGGGACAGCATCGACGCTTTCCGCGCCAGTGCGGCCCACCACCCGGATCATGGGCGCTCAGAACTGATCGGGGCGCGGGTTTGTTCCGGGCGCCCGACAGCAGCGCAGCGGTTTGGCCGATGGATTGCATTCACGGTCTCGTCATACCGTCTGCAGCCCCAGGAAACCCGTCCGCGCATGTTTGCTTCCGTCTCCCGTTGGTCGAAGTCCCGTCTTCTGGCCGCCACCCTGCTGTCCGGGGCCCTGATGCCCACGGCCCTCGCGCAGGGCGTCCTCAAGATCGGCATGACGGCCTCCGACATCCCGCTCACCACGGGCCAAGCCGACAATGGCGGCGAGGGCATGCGGTTCACGGGCTACACGGTCTATGACGGGCTCATCAACTGGGACCTCTCCTCCGCCACCAAGCCCTCCGTGCTGGTGCCGGGCCTCGCCACGAGCTGGGCCGTCGATCCGGCCGACAACACCAAGTGGACCTTCAAGCTGCGCGAGGGCGTGACCTTCCATGACGGCTCGCCCTTCACCGCCGAGTCGGTGGTGTGGAACCTCGACAAGCTCCTGAAGACCGACGCGCCGCAATTCGACCCGCGGCAGTCGGCCCAGGGACGCTCGCGCATCCCGGCGGTGGCCAGCTACCGCGCCATCGACCCGACCACCCTCGAGGTCGTCACCAAGAACCCCGACGCGACGCTGCCCTACCAGATCGCCTGGATCATGATCTCGTCGCCGGCCCAGTGGGAGAAGGTCGGCAATAGCTGGGACGCCTTCGCCAAGAATCCGGCCGGCACCGGCCCGTGGAAGCTCACCCTGTTCGCCCCGCGCGAGCGCGCCGAGATGGTTCCGAACAAGGAGTACTGGGACAAGGCCCGGGTGCCGAAGCTCGACAAGCTCGTGCTCGTGCCGCTGCCCGAGGCCAATGCCCGCGTGGCCGCTCTGCGCTCGGGCCAGGTCGACTGGATCGAGGCGCCCCCGCCGGATGCCGTCGCGTCCCTGAAGGCCGCCGGTTTCGGCATCGTCACCAACGCCTACCCGCACAACTGGACCTGGCACCTGTCCCGCGTCGAGGGCTCGCCCTGGAACGACATCCGCGTGCGCAAGGCGGCCAATCTCGCGGTGGACCGCGAGGGCATGAAGGAGTTGCTCAACGGTCTGATGATTCCGGCCCAGGGCTTCATGCCGCCGGGCTCGGCCTGGTTCGGCCACCCCACCTTCAAGCCGACCTACGATCCGGAGGCCGCCAAGAAGCTCCTGGCCGAGGCCGGCTACGGTCCGAACAAGCCCATCGTCACCAAGATCCTGATCGCGCCGTCGGGCTCGGGCCAGATGCAGCCCCTGCCGATGAACGAATTCATCCAGCAGAACCTCGCGGATGTCGGCATCAAGGTCGAGTTCGAGGTGGTCGAGTGGAACACGCTCATCAACCTGTGGCGCGCGGGCGCCAAGTCCGACATGTCGCGCAAGGCGACGGGGATGAACTTCTCCTACTTCATCCAGGACCCCTTCACGGGCTTCATCCGCCACCTCCAGTGCAACCTCGCGGCACCCAACGGCACCAACTGGGGCCATTACTGCGACCCCGAGATGGACAAGCTCTTCGATCAGGTCCGCACCACCTTCGACCCGGCCGAGCAGACCAAGGTCCTAGAGAAGGTGCACGAGAAGTACGTCAACGACGCCCTGTTCCTGATGGTGGCCCACGACACCAACCCGCGCGCCTTGAGCCCCAAGGTGAAGGGCTTCGTGCAGGCGCAGAACTGGTTCCAGGACTTCTCGCCGATCTCGATGGGCAAGTGATCGGATGACCAGGAGAGTCACGCGGCAGACCCCGCCCAATGCTGCGGGGGAGGGTGCCTGCGGAGCCGGCGGGAGAGGCGATCGCGACCGGCCCCGGTTCGGTGGTGCTCCCCTCTCGCGGGACGTCGTCCGGGCGCGACCCGCGCTCCTGCGAGGCCGATCCTTCGCCGTAGGGCGGGAAGGGACGATCCGAAAGTCGGTGCCATGCTGAAGTTCATCCTCCAGCGCCTGCTGACCGTGACCCCGGTGGCGCTCGGCGTGAGCGTCGTCTGCTTCATGCTGGTCCACCTTGCCCCCGGCGACCCCTTGAGCGCGGTGCTCCCGGTGGACGCGACGCAGGAGACCATCGACGCCATGCGGGCGGCCTATGGCTACGACAAGCCGCTGCCCGTCCAATACGTGATCTGGCTCTGGCACGTGATCCAAGGCGATCTCGGGACCTCCATCGCCACTGGCCGCCCCGTGGTGCAGGAGGTCGGTCGGGCGGTGGTGAACAGCCTGATCCTCGCCTTCGTGGCGACGCTGATCGGCTTCACGTTCGGCTGCCTGTTCGGCTTCGTAGCCGGCTACTTCCGCAACTCGATCCTGGACCGGCTCGCCTCGGCGGTCTCGGTCTTCGGGGTGAGCGTGCCACATTACTGGCTCGGCATGGTGCTGGTCATCGTGTTCTCGGCCCAGCTCGGCTGGCTGCCGCCCACCGGGGCGGGGCCCGACGGCTCGGGCAACTGGCGGCCCGACTTCGACCACCTGCGCTACATCATCCTGCCGGCGCTCACGATGTCGGTGATCCCCATGGGGGTCATCGCCCGCACCATCCGGGCGCTGGTGGGCGACATCCTCGCGCAGGACTTCGTCGGAGCGCTGCGGGCCAAGGGCATGAGCGAGTTCGGCGTATTCAAGCACGTCGTCAAGAACGCAGCCCCGACGGCACTGGCCATCATGGGCCTGCAGCTCGGCTACCTGCTCGGCGGCTCGATCCTGATCGAGACGGTGTTCGCCTGGCCCGGCACCGGCTTCCTCCTCAACGCCGCGATCTTCCAGCGCGACCTGCCCCTGCTGCAGGGCTCGATCCTCGTCCTGGCGATGTTCTTCGTCGCCCTCAACCTCATCGTCGACGTCGTGCAGACGGCGCTCGACCCGCGCATCGAGAGGGGCTGATGGCACTCGCGACCCAGTCCGCCGCGCCGATCCTCGACATTGCCGGGGGCGCTGCCCCCGCGCCGGCGGCGCCCGACGCCTTCGTGCCCTCGCGGGGGTTCTGGGGTCAGGTCGGCCACAAGCTCCTGCGCGATCCGGTGGCGATGGCCGCCGCCTGCATCATCCTCGCCATCGTGGCGGTGGCGCTGCTCTCGCCCTGGATCACCCCGATGGACCCCTATCGCGGCTCGATGCTGCGACGCCTGAAGCCCATCGGCGATGCGACCTACATCCTGGGCTCGGACGAGCTCGGCCGCGATATGCTGAGCCGCCTGATGCTGGGCGGACGCCTGTCCCTCTTCATCGGCGTCACCCCCGTCATCCTCGCCTTCGTGATCGGGTCCGGCATCGGCATCCTGGCCGGCTATGTCGGGGGCTGGGTCAACACCGTGCTGATGCGCACGGTGGACGTCTTCTTCGCATTCCCCTCGGTGCTGCTCGCCATCGCGCTCTCGGGCGCCCTCGGCGCGGGCATCTTCAACTCCATCGTCTCCCTCACCTGCGTGTTCGTGCCCCAGATCGCCCGCGTGGCCGAGAGCGTGACCACCCAGATCCGCGCCCGTGACTACGTCGACGCCGCGCGCCTCTCGGGTGCCTCGACCCTGACGATCCTGCGGGTGCAGGTGCTCGGCAACGTGCTCGGGCCGATCTTCGTCTACGCCACCAGCCTCATCAGCGTGTCGATGATCCTGGCCTCGGGCCTGTCCTTCCTCGGCCTCGGCGTGAAGCCGCCGGAGCCCGAATGGGGCCTGATGCTGAACACCCTGCGCACGGCGATCTACGTGAACCCGATGGTCGCGGCCCTGCCGGGGCTCGCCATCTTCATCGTCTCGATCTCGTTCAACCTGTTCTCCGACGGCCTGCGGTCCGCCATGGAGGTGAAGGCATGAGTACGCCCATCGGCCTCGCCACCGTGCCGCTCGCCCGCGATCGGGGTGGCCCGGCCCAGCCCCTCCTCACCGTCGAGCGCCTCGTGAAGCACTTCCCCGTCAAGAAGGGCTTGGGCGGCGCACGCGCCGTGGTGCGGGCGGTGGACGGTGTCGACTTCGAGATCCTGAAGGGGGAGACCCTCGGCGTGGTCGGTGAGTCGGGTTGCGGCAAGTCCACCACCGCCCGGCTCATCATGGGCCTGATCCGCCACGATTCCGGCGACCTGCTGTTCGACGGCGAGCGCATCGGCAGCCGGGCATTGCCCCTGCGGGACTTCCGGGCCCAGGCCCAGATGGTGTTCCAGGACAGCTACTCCTCCCTCAACCCGCGCATGACTATCGAGGGCTCCATCGCCTTCGGGCCGCAGGTGCACGGGGTGCCCAAGCGGCAGGCCATCGAGCGCGCCCGGAGCCTGCTCGCCCGGGTGGGGCTGGAGCCGGCACGCTTCGCCGCGCGCTACCCGCACGAGCTCTCCGGCGGCCAGCGCCAGCGGGTGAACATCGCCCGGGCGCTCGCGCTCGAACCCCGCCTCGTGGTGCTCGACGAGGCGGTCTCGGCCCTCGACAAGTCGGTGGAGGCGCAGGTGCTGAACCTGCTCATGGATCTCAAGCAGGAGTTCAACCTCACCTACCTGTTCATCAGCCACGACCTCAACGTGGTGCGCTTCATGTGCGACCGCGTGGCGGTGATGTATCTCGGCCAGGTGGTGGAGATCGGTCCCGCCGACACCGTGCTGGCCGCCCCGGCCCATCCCTACACGACCGCGCTGCTGTCCTCGATGCCCTCGATGGACCCGGATGCGCGGACCGAGGTCGCGCCCCTCGCGGGCGACCCGCCGAACCCCATCAACCCGCCGGCCGGCTGTCGCTTCCATCCCCGCTGTACCCTCGTCGAAGAGGTCTGCCGCGGCACGGTCCCGCCCCTCGAGGCCCTCGATGCACGCCACCGGGTCGCCTGCCTCGCCCGCCAGCCCGGCTCGGGCCATTCCCTCGCGCCCAGCCTGACGGTGGCCGCATGAGCGCACCCGCATCCGAGCCGGCGGTCGCCATCCGCGGCCTGACGGTGGTCTTCGGCGGCGTGGTCGAGGCCGTCGACGGGGTGGACCTCACCCTGGAGCGCGGCCAGGCCGTGGCGCTGATCGGCGAGTCCGGCTCCGGCAAGAGCGTCACCTTGCGGGCGATCATGCGCCTGAACCCGGAGCGCCGGACGCGGATCGGCGGCACGATCCGGGTCGGGGGCACGGACGTGATGGCGATGTCGCCCAAAGCCCTGCGGGCCCTGCGCGGCCGGGCGGTGGCGATGATCTTCCAGGAGCCGCTGCTGGCCCTCGATCCCGTCTACACGGTGGGCCGGCAGATCACCGAGGCGATCCGCCAGCATGAGCGGATCAGTTCCGGGGCGGCCCGCCAGCGCGCCCTGGCCTTGTTCGAGCGGGTCCGCATCCCGAGTCCCGAGCGGCGCCTCGATGCCTATCCGCACGAGATGTCGGGGGGCATGCGCCAGCGCGCGATGATCGCCCTGGCGCTCGCCTGCCGGCCGCAGGTCCTGCTCGCCGACGAGCCGACCACGGCGCTCGACGCCACCGTGCAGATCCAGATCCTGCTGCTCCTGCGCGAGTTGCAGGCGGAACTCGGCCTCTCCACCATCTTCGTCACCCACGACCTCGGCGCCGCCGTGGAGGTCGCCGACCGGATCGCGGTGATGTATGCCGGCCGCATCGTCGAGGAGGGCTCCGCCCGCGACGTGGTGCTGAACCCGCACCACCCCTACACGATCGGCCTCCTGCGCAGCCGCGCCGACGGCGCCCTCGCCAAGGGCACGCGCCTGAAGACCATTCCCGGCAGCCCGCCCGACCTCGCCAACCGCCCGCCGGGCTGCCCCTTCGCACCGCGCTGCTTCCTCGCCGAGGAACGCTGCCGGGTCGAGGCGCCGCCCGCCGTGGCGGTGCAGCCCGGCCATCGGGCCGCCTGCTGGCGGACTGAGGCGGCCCACGCGGCCTTCCAGGGGGACCGGGCGCCGGTGCTGGCGGACGCGGCGGTGTGAGGACGCAATCCCTCCCTTTGCTAACGGGGAGGGAGCTTGCGGAGTGAGGCGACGACCTCTCCGGACATGGCGCGCCTCCCATCCGACCCGCAGGCGCGGGCCGCCGTCTCCCGCGAAAGGGCGAGGAACGCGACGACGCGGTTCAGCCCAATCGCAGCCCCGCCTTCGCCTTTCGCCTTTGCAGGTACAGGCTCGTCCCCAACGCCAGCCCGATCACCGCCAGCGACATGCCGGTGGTGAGGGTGCCCAGCGCGTAGATCTCCGGCGTCGTGACGGTGGTGGTCAGGCCCTGCAGCTCCAGCGGCAGGGTGTTGCGGCCGCCGATGGCCTGGCTGGTGCGGGCGAGTTCGTCGAAGGACAGGGTGAAGCCGAAGAGGGCAACGCCGACCAGGGAGGGGCCGAGGATCGGCACCACCACGTGACGCAGCGTCTGGGATCCGGTGGCGCCGAGGTCGCGCGCCGCCTCCTCGTAGGCCGGGTCGAACCGGTTGAAGACCGCGAACATGATCAGGAGGCCGAAGGGCAGGGTCCAGGTCAGGTGGGCACCCAGCGCCGAGGTGTAGAGCCCCATCAGGGTGCCGTGCTCCTGCAGCCAGCCCCATCCGGTTTCGACCGCGGCCCATTTCACCGCCTCGTCGAGGAGGCGGAATTCCAGCCCGATGCCGAGCGAGACCACGATCGAGGGAACGATCAGGCTCGCGACCGCGACCGTGAACAGCGCACGCTCGCCGCGGAAACGCTTGCGGAAGGCGAGGCCCGCGAAGAACGCGATGACGACGGTGAGCAGCATCACCACGAGGCCGAGGCGCAGGGAGCGCCAGAGCGCGCCCCAGATGTCGACGATCCCGAGGCCGGCCCAGAGCTTGCCGAACCAGTGCGTCGAGACCCCGTTCATCGGGAAGGTGAGGCCGCCCTGAGGACCCTGGAAGCTGAGGACGAGGATCGTCAGCGTCGGCCCGTACAGGAAAGCGACGAAGAGGGCGAAGAACGCCGCCAGGGCGTAGAACGCCGGGGAGCGGGGACGGTCGCTCACGTCTAGAGCTCCTTGCGCAGGTCGATGAGCCGGGTCATGGCCACGATCATCAGCATCACGGCGCCCAGCAGAACCACCGCGTTGGCCGCGGCCGCCGGCAGCTGCAGGGCCGACATCTGGACCTGGATGACCTTGCCGACCGAGGCGATCTGCTGGCCGCCCATGACGCCGACGGTGACGAAGTCGCCCATCACCAGGGTCACCACGAAGATCGATCCGATGGCGATGCCCGGCTTGGCCAGCGGCACCACCACGTTCCAGAGGGTCTGCCAGCCGGTGGCGCCGGAATCATAGGCCGCCTCGATCAGCGACCGGTCGATGCGCGCCATGCTGTTGAAGATCGGCACGATCATGAAGACCGTGTTGAGGTGCACGAAGGCGAGCACCACCGAGAAGTCGGAGTAGAGCAGGCCCTCGATCGGCGACTTGATCAGTCCCATCCCCATCAGCGTGTCGTTGACGAGGCCGTTGCGGCCGAGCAGCGGGATCCAGGAAATCATTCGGATCACGTTGGAGGTCCAGAACGGGATCGTGCAGACGAGGAACAACGCCATCTGCAGTGTGCGCGAGCGGACGTGGAAGGCGACGAAATACGCGACCGTGAAGCCGATCAGGAGGGTGCAGCCCCAGGTCAATGCGCAGAACTTGAGAGTCGAGAGATAGGTCCGGACAGTCGTGCAGGCATCCGACGTGTTGAGGCACCCCTCGAAGACGTCGACGTAGTTCTGCACCGTGAAGGCGGGGATGATTTCGTACTCGTTGTACTCCCAGAAGCTGACGATCAGGGTGAGCGCGAGGGGCACCACGAAGAACGCGAGGAAGACGAGCGCCATCGGCGCGGCCTGGAGATAGGCCAGCGCGCGGTGACGGCGGGTTTTCGTCGTGAGGCTGGCGGCGGGGGCCTTGGCGAGCGCCGCCTCCGTCACGGCGGCCGGCAGGGCGATGTCGGTCATGGCTCAACCCCTCGTGACAGGCGAAACCCTTCCCCCCGCTGCCGGGGAGAAGGTCGCATCGTCGCCCCGCTCAGGCGGCAATGAACTCGTTCCACTTGCGGACCATGTAGGTGTTCTCGTCCATCACGGCGTTCCAGCAGGCGACGCTGCCCATGCGGGTCTCAAAGGAGCCGCCGTCGCGGGTGGCGCCGGCCTTCTCCAGCACGCTGCCGTCCGGCCCCTTGATGTCCTTCTCGGCGGGCTTGCCCTCCATCCAGTAGGCCCACTCGTAGGGCTCCATATGGGCCTTGGCCGTCTCCAGCACGGCCGAGTAGTAACCCTGCCGGTTGAGGTAGGCGCCGGCCCAGCCGGAGAGGAACCAGTTGATGAAGTCGTAGGCCGCGTCGAGCTTGCGGCCCGTCAGGGTCTTGGGCAGGCCGAAGCCGGTGGCCCAGGCGCGGTAGCCCTCTTTGAGGGGCTGGTAGGTGCAGGCCACGCCCTGGCTGCGGACCTTGGTGACGGCGGGCGACCACATCGACTGGATCACGGTCTCGCCCGACGCCATCAGGTTCACGGATTCGTTGAAGTCCTGCCAGAAGGCGCGGAACTGGCCGGCACGCTTGGCCTCGATCAGCAGCTTGATGGTGCGATCGATCTCGGCCTTCGTCATGTTGCCCTTGTCGGGATAGGTGTAGTCGCCCGTGGCCTCGATCACCATGGCGGCATCCATGATGCCGATGGAGGGGATGTTGAGGATCGAGGCCTTTCCCTTGAATTCGGGATTCAGGAGTTCCTTCCAGCTGGAGATCGGGCGCTTGATCAGGTCCGGGCGGATGCCGAGCGTATCGGCGTTGTAGGTGGTCGGGATCAGGGTGATCCACTCGGTGGCCGAGCCTGCGAAGGTCTTCGCGTTTTGCCCCTCGAGATAGAAGACCTTCTTGGGCGCAGTCCCCTGGTCGCCGATCTTCTTGCCCCCGACCTCACCCTTGGTGAAGACCGGGGTGATGTTATCGGCCTGCTTGATCCGACGGGCATCCATGCCCTGGATGTTGCCCGACGGGATGAGCTTCTTCAGGCTGAAGAACTCGGTGTCGAGGAGATCGAAGGAATTCGGCTGCGTCACCACGCGCTTCGTCACCTCGTCGGTGACGACGGGGATGTACTCGATGGTGATCCCGAGATCCTCCTTCACCTTGCGGGCGATGTCGCCGGACTGGTTCACGGCGGTGCCGAGGTAGCGCAGGGTCACGGGCTCGGCGGCGATCACGTTGGGAAAGCCGGTGATCGGGCCGGCGCCGAGCGCCAGTCCGGTGGCACCCGCGCCCTGGAGCAGGGTGCGGCGGCTCAGCTTGATCGTGGTCGTCATGCAGGGTCCTCTGAGGAAACGAAGGCGGGTCACGCGCTCGGGCGCGGGGGCTCAGGCGCGGGGGCTCAGGCGATGGGCGGCGTCGGCGTCCCAGCCGAGGGGCACGGTCTGGCCCAGGGCGAGGGGATCACCGGCATAGGCGCGGTCGTCGATCACCGCCGTGAGGGCGGTGGCGGTCCCACCCGGCCCCTCCGCCTCGAACCCCACGTGCACGCTGGTGCCCTGGTACTCGACCGAGACGACGCGGGCCGGCACCGCCCCCGGGCCGGCCTGAGCGCCGAGGCGCATCCGGTCGGCGCGCACCGCCACCTCGGTCGCGTCGGGCAGGCGGATGATGTTGTGACCGCCGATGAAGCGGGCGACGAAGGCGGTGGCCGGGCGTTCGAACACGGTGCGGGGGTCGGCCGCCTGCTCGATGCGTCCGCCATTCATCACCACCACGAGGTCGGAGAGCGCCATCGCCTCCTCCTGGCTATGGGTGACGTGGATGAAGGTGATGCCGAGTTCGGCCTGGAGCCGCTTCAACTCGGTCCGCATCCGCACCCGCAGGAACGGATCGAGGGCCGAGAGCGGCTCGTCGAGGAGCAGCACCTTGGGTCCGGTGACCAGCGCGCGGGCGAGCGCCACGCGCTGCTGCTGGCCACCGGAGAGTTGCGCCGGCAAGCGTTCCGCCAGATGGGCCATCTGCACGAGGTCGAGCATTGCCAGCGCCTTGGCGCGGCGCTCGGCCTTCGCGAGGCCCCGCATCTTCAGGCTGAAGGCGACGTTGTCGCGGCAGTTCAGGTGGGGAAACAGGGCGTAGCTCTGGAACATCATCGCCGTGCCGCGCTCGGCCGGCGTGGCATCCCCCACGGAGCGCGGACCGATGACCACGTCGCCGCCGGAGACCGTTTCGTGGCCGCCGATCATCCGCAGGGTCGTGGTCTTCCCGCAGCCCGAGGGGCCGAGCAGGCAGCAATAGGCACCCGAGCGAACCTTCAGGTCGATGCCGTCCACGGCGGTCGTGTGGCCGTAGCGCTTGGTCAGGCGGATCAGCTCGATGTCCATGCGGTTTCTCCCCACCCGATCCCCAGCAAGGGATGGGCCAGACGGTCCCCGTTTCGCGCCCGAAAACGCCCCCCGATCGTTGGCAGCCGGGCTTGCCCGCGCCGTTCGGAGGCGGCCGACGGGATCAGGCGGCAGGACCCGGCACCGGCGTCCGGTCGAGGACCTTTCCGTGCCCGGGCGCCCCGGTCACCCGCCCATCCTCGGCCACGACCTCTCCGCGTGCGAGGGTCATCACCGGCCAGCCCGTCACGGAAAACCCCTCCCAGGGGGTGTAGTCCGCCCCGTGGTGCAGGTTGGCCTGCCGGATCGTCTCGCGGCGGTTCGGGTCCCACAGCGTCAGGTCGGCATCGAAGCCGATCCCGATCGAGCCTTTGCGCGGGTAGAGGCCGTAGAGCTTGGCGTGGTTGGTGGCGGTGAGTTCCACGAAGCGATTGAGGGAGATGCGCCCCGCCGAGACGCCCTCGGAGAACAGGATCGGCAGACGAGTCTCGATGCCCGGAATCCCGTTGGGCACCCAGCGGAAGGAGGTCCGGCCCTTCGGGTTCAGCTTGCCGGCGGGATCGTCGTAGCGGAAGGGGCAATGGTCGGAGGAGACCACGTCGAACAACCCGGTCTGGATCCCGCGCCAGATCGCGGCTTGGTTGGAGGCCTCGCGCGGCGGTGGCGAGCAGACGTATTTCGCCCCCGCCATCGGGTCGTCGGAGCCGAGGCCCTTCATGTGGTCGGCGGTCAGGGTCAGGTATTGCGGGCAGGTCTCGGCATGGACCTTCAGGCCGCGCTCCCGGCCCCAAGCGATCTGCTCCATGGCCTGCTCGCCCGAGACGTGGACGATGACGATCGGCAGGTCGACGAGTTCGGCGTGGCTGATGGCCCGGTGCGCCGCCTCGCGCTCGACCACCTGCGGTCGGGACAGAGCATGGCCGAAGGGGCGGGTTTCCCCGGCCTTCTCCAGCCGCTCGGTCATGTACCGGATGGCATCGTAACCCTCCGCATGGACCATGACCCGCGCGCCTTCCCGCCGCGCCAGGTCGAACACATCGAGGATCTGACGGTCGTTCAGGACGAGATCGTCGTAGGTCATGAAGACCTTGAACGAGGTGTAGCCCTCCGCGATCAGCGCCGGCAGTTCCTGGCCGAGCACCGCCGGCGTCGGGTCCGAGACGATGAGGTGGATGGCCACGTCGATGTGGCACTGCCCGTCCGCCAGCGCCCGGTAGGCGTGGGTCGCCGTGCGGAGCGACGCGCCGCGGGGCTGGAGCGCGAACGGCATCACGCAGGTATTGCCGCCCGCCGCCGCCGCGCGGGTGGCCGAGGCGAAGTCGTCCGCCATGACGATGCCGGGCCCGGAATCCTGGGCGATGTGGACATGGCTGTCGATGCCCCCGGGCAGGACGAGGAGGCCGGAGGCGTCGATCGTACGGGCCGCATCGGCGATCCGCTCGCCGATCGCCGCGATGCGACCGCCGCGAATGCCGACATCGGCGGCAAACGTGTCGGTGGCGGTGACGAGGGTGCCGCCGCGGATGGCGAGATCGAAGTCGGGCATGTCCTCAGTCCCTCACGCGGGCGATGATCGCCACCGGGCCGCCGCCGTCCGGTCCCTGGTGCTCGGCGCCGCCCGAGACGAAGAGGTCCGTGCGCCCGATCGCGGCGGCGGCCACCCCACCCACGAGGGCGCGGGCATGCCGGGTGGCGTTGATGTCGCTGTCGTCGTTCATGATGTGGCGCCGGCCCCGGATCAGGCCGTCATGCGACGGCTCGGCCTTGGCGAGCAGGGCAACCACGCGCTCCGACTCCCCGGGGGCCAACTGGCCCGAAGGGGAAAACCCGAGATCCGCCAGGACACCCTGGATCGCCCCGAAATCGATGCCGTCGCGCATGACGCGGTGGGCGATGGCGTTGGGGCCTGACCAGCCACGGGCATTGCCGAGGACGATGATCTCGTTGCGCATCAGCTCGATGCCCGCGGAAGCACCGGCGCGGCCGGAATAGAGTTCGCGCCGCGTGCCGATGGCGGCCTCCGAGAGGTCCTCGCCCGAGACCTCGCCCAGGGCCAGGGCGATGCCCAGCGCCGAGGCCCCGCGCGACAGGCCCATGGACGCGTAGGTGTCGTGGGTCGCCACGCCCTGTCCGCGTCCGGCGGCCTCCTGGATCCGCGCGCTGGTGAGGAGCGGGCATTTCACCTGCACGAAGTGGACGTCCTCGGGATCGTCGATCCCGGCCTGCGCCATGGCCTCGCTCACGGCTGCGGCCGTCGCCCGTACCTGTGCCATCCGGCCGATTGCCTCCGGCCGGAACTCAGCGGTGAAGGCAGTGCCGATCGCCAGCGCCGACACACCCTCGGCCTCGGGCGCATCGCGGCGCGCCAGCACGAGGAAGTGAGGGGAGAGGCCGCCCTCGGTGCCGCCGGACATGACCAGGGCGACCCGCGCGCCGACCGCCTCGGGGCGACAGCCCATTGCACCGGCGAGGGCGGTCTCCAGGGCCGTCACGGCGAGCTGGCGGGTGAAATCGTTGACGCACCCATTGCCCTCGGTCTTGCCGAAGATCGCCACGATCTCGTCCGCCGCCACGGCACCGGTGGTGACGAGCTCCATCACCCCCGAGACGTCGGCGGGATGCCGGGTCGGCACGCGGAAGACGAGGCATTCGGGCATGGCGTGTTCGCGACTGGATGAGAGGACGGTCCAAGCTAGGCCGAGAGTCCGGCCTGCGCGAGTGCTGGTTTGCGCACGCCGCGCTCCCGAACCGGCAACGGCCTCGATGGCCCCGGCGGTACGGCTCTTGCCGGGCCTCGGGCGACAGGGCGGCCGATCTCGGACCTCCCGGGTTTGGAGCTGCACGATTTGTGGCTTTCTGCTCCCGATGATGGCGCTCAATTGTCCGATCTGACCAAGCGGGAGGCACGCGCAGCATCGATCGACAGCGATGACCGATCTGTGGGTTTTGTTGGCATTGCTTTTGCCATGTCGGGTTTCGCGAGGCCCTGACTGCGCCCGGCGGCGGACACGGCCTCCTCCCGGCATTTCTGAGGAGCACGAACGCATGACACACCCGACGATCAGCCGGCGCGGCGCGCTCAAGCTCGGAACGGCCGCCGCAGCGGGCGCCCTCGCGACGCCGTTCCTCGGCCGCCGCGGCCTCGCCGCCGAGGAACCGATCAAGCTCGGGAGCCTCCTCGACGGCAGCGGCGCACTCGGCCTCGAGGGCAAGCGGATGATCGAGACCACCGAGTACGCGGTGGAGCTGCTCAACAAGGCCGGCGGCCTTCTCGGTCGGCCGATCAAGATCATCGCCTACGACACCCAGTCGAGCATGCAGCTCTACACGCAGTACGCCCAGCAGCTCGCGCTGAAGGAGAAGGTCGACGTCATCCAGGGCGGCATCACTTCAGCCTCGCGCGAGGCGATCCGGCCGATCTTCGGTCGGTCCAAGACCCTGTACTTCTACAACACCCAGTACGAGGGCGGCGTCTGCGACCGCAACGTATTCTGTACGGGCACGACACCAGCCCAGACCGTGAATCACATTGTCGATTATGCCCTGAAGACCTGGGGCAAGAAGGCGTACATCGTCGCGGCGGATTACAATTACGGCCACATCACCGCGAGCTGGATGACGAAGTTCATGAAGGAGGGCGGCGGCTCGGTCGCCGGCACCGACTTCTTCCCCCTCGACGTGACCAATTTTTCCTCTGCGATCAGCCGGATCCAGCAGGCCCAGCCCGACCTGGTGCTCTCGGCCCTGGTCGGCGCCAACCATTCCGGCTTCTATCGCCAGTGGGATGCCGCCGGCATGAAGGGCCGGATCCCCCTGGGCTCCTCGGTCTTCGGGCTGGGCGACGAGCTCACCACCATGGACGCCTCGACCACGAACGGCATCGTCACCTGCTACGGCTGGTACAACGACCTGCCCGACGCCCGTAGCGTCGAATTCGTGAAGGGGATGCAGGCCAAGTTCGGCGCCGACGTCACCGACCTCAGCGAACTCGACACCGCCACCTACGACGGCATCATGCTCTGGGCCGAGGGGGTGAAGAAGGCCGGCTCTCTTGACCGCGACAAGGTCATCGCCGCCCTGGAATCCGGCATCTCCTACGAAGGGCCGACCGGCAAGGTGACCATGGACGGGGCGACCCACCACACCACCCGCAGCACCTATCTCGCCCGGCCCAAGGACAAGAAGTGGGAGATCCTGGCGAGCTTCCCCGACCAGTTCCCCGCCGATACCGCGGGCGCCTGCGACCTGCTGAAGAACCCGAAGACCAACAAGCAGTTCACCCCCGACCTGAAGGGTTGAGGCGGAGCATGGCGCCCGACCTCATCGGCCTGCTCGGCTTCAACGTCCTCGCGGGCATCGCCACGCTCGCGCTGATCACCCTGGGACTCGGGGTGATCTACGGGATGATGCGGATCATCAACCTCGCCCATGGCGAGTTCATGATGCTCGGCGCCTATACGGCGGTTGCCGCCTCCGATGCCGGCCTCAACATCTGGGTCGCCATGCTGGTGCTGCCGCCCCTGGTGGTCGGGCTGATCGGCCTCGTCCTCGAGCGCACCGTGATCCGCTTCCTCTACGGGCGGATGATGGACACGATGCTGGCGACCTGGGGCATCAGCCTCGGACTCATCGGCCTCGTCACGTCGATCTACGGGAACGTCGTGCGGGGCGTGTCGACGCCCGTGGGCAGCTTCGAGATCGGGCGATACGGCGCAAGTCTCTACAGCCTCGTCATCGTGGCAGTGGCCTGCGCGGCCCTGGCCGGCCTCTACCTGCTGCTCCGCCTGACGAAGTTCGGGCTGATCCTGCGGGCGACGATGCAGAACCCGCGCATGGCCGCCTCCCTCGGGGTCTCCCCGGGCCGGATCTACATGGCGACCTTCGCCCTCGGCGCAGGCCTCGCGGGTCTCGCTGGCGGCGTGCTGGCACCGATCTCCGGCATCTCGCCGGCCATGGGCGCGGCCTACATCTCGCGCGCCTTCATCACGGTGCTGGGCGGCGGACCGGCGATCCTCACCGGCACGGGCCTCGCCTCCACCCTGTTCGGCTTCATCAACGAACTCGTCTCGTTCAAGACCACCCCCGTCATCGGCGACGTAGCCCTCCTCGTCGCCGCGGTCCTGCTCATCCGCGTGCTGCCCCAGGGCATCACCGGCCGCTACCTGAGGCGCAGCCTATGACCCGTCCCCCGTCACCGCTCCGCGCCCTGGTCCGCCCGGCTTCCCTCAGCTTCCTCGCCATGGTCGCCTCCGGCCTCGTCATCCTGTTCGGAGCCCCCCACGTCCTCGACACCTTCGGCCTCGTGCAGATGACGGGCTTCACCGCCATGGCGATGTTCGCCCTCAGCCAGGGCTTCATCTGGGGCTATGGCGGGGTGATGTCCTTCGGGCAGACCGCCTTCCTGGGACTGGGCGGCTACGCCTACGCCGTTGGGGTCCTGAACATGGGCGACTCGACCGTGCCCGTGTTCCTCGCCATCGCGGTGCCGATGCTGTTCGCCGGGCTGCTCGGCTACTTCATGTTCTACGGCCGGATCTCGGACGCCTATATCGGGGTCATCACCCTGACGGTGTCGGTGATCCTGTTCCAGCTCGTGAACACCACCTCGGGCAGTCAGTACCGGATCGGAGAGGCCGAGCTCGGGGGCTTCAACGGCATCCCGGCCATCCCGGCCCTCAACCTGCCGGGCGATGCCGGCAACCAGCTCGACCCCGAGGGCATCTGGTACGCCGCGATGGGGAGCCTCGTCGTCGTCTACATGATCCTGCGCGCCATCCTGGCAAGCCGGTTCGGCCGCGTGGTCGTGGCGATCCGCGAGAACGAGACCCGGGCGCAGCTCATCGGCTACGACCCGCGCCTCTACAAGCTCCTGGCCTTCATGATCTCGGCCGGCATCGCGGGCCTCGCCGGCTGCCTCTTCGCCAACTGGGGCGGTTTCATCAGCCCGACGGTGTTCGGCCTGACCATGTCGGCCCAGGTGATTATCTTCGTCCTCGTCGGCGGGCTCGGCACCCTGCTTGGGCCGATCCTCGGCGCGGTGCTGATCCAGTGGCTGACCATCGAGGCCGGCGCCCAGAACGTCATCGATTCCAACCTCGGCCTGGGCGCGATCCTCGTCACCTTCGTGCTGCTGATCCCGCAGGGGCTGGTGCCGGTGGCCCGCAACCTTGTCCTGCGCCTCGGCACGGTGCTCAGCGGCCGGCGCATGAGGGCCAAGCCCCTCGGGCCTGCCCCGGGTACGGCCCTTGCCGGGGAGGTCCGTCGATGAGCGTGTCTCCTGCGACGAAGCCCGTCCGCCCCCTGCTGGAAGCCAAGGGCGCCACCATGCGCTTCGGCGGCGTGACCGCCGTCAACGCGGTCGACTTCGTCCTCGGCGAAGTTGAGCTGCGCTGCCTCATCGGCCCGAACGGCGCCGGGAAGAGCACTTTCTTCAAGATGCTCACCGGCCAGCTCACGGCGAGCGCCGGACGCATCCATTTCCGCGACACCGACATCACGGCTGCGCACCCGCACGAGATCGCCCGCCTCGGGGTCGGCATCAAGACGCAGGTCCCCAACGTCTTCAACGGCCTGTCGGTACGCGAGAACGTCTTCGTCGCGGCAGGGCGCAAGAAGTCGCTCGCCCGCACCCGCGCCATCGTCGAAGAGACGCTGACCCGCCTCAAGCTCACCGAGATCGCCACCCGCCTCGTCGGGCAGCTCGCCCACGGCCAGCGCCAATGGATCGAGATCGCCACCGTCCTGGCCCAGGAGCCGGACCTGATCCTCCTCGACGAGCCTGCCGCCGGGATGACGAAGGAGGAGGTCGAGCGCACCGCCGCCCTCATCCGCGAGATCAACCGCACCCACGCGGTCATCGTGGTGGAGCACGACATGCCGTTCATCCGGATGATCGCCAAGACCGTGACGGTGTTCAACCAGGGCCGCATCCTCATCGAGGGCGACGTCGACACGGTGCTGTCCGACACGCGCGTCCGCGACGTCTATCTCGGCAAGCAGGCCGCATGACCGCTCCCATCCTGACCGTCGACGACCTGCATTCCGGCTACGGCCGCATCCCGATCCTCGGCGGCGTGTCGCTGCAGGTCGGCGAGGGCGCGTTCGTCGGCATCCTCGGCCATAACGGCATGGGCAAGTCGACCCTGCTGCGGACGCTCACCGGCAACCTGCCCCCCACGGCCGGATCAATCACGTTCGACGGGCGCGACATCACGCGGCTCTCCCCGACCGCCCGGGCCCGGGCCGGCATCGGCTACGTTCCTCAAGGCCGCGAGATCTTCCCGGCGCTGAGCGTCCACGAGAACCTGCGGATGGGCTGTCTCCTGTCCCGGGACAAGGAGGAAGCGGTCATCGCCGATATCCTCACCCTGTTCCCGCGCCTCAAGGCCTATCTCGACCGGCCGGGCGGCGCACTCTCGGGGGGCGAACAGCAGTTGCTGGCGCTGGCCCGCTGCCTCTGCGGGGCTCCCCGCATCCTCCTCCTCGACGAGCCCACCGAAGGCATCCAGCCCTCGATCATCGAGGAGATCATCGAGACGCTCCAGGCCATTGGCCGGCAACGCGGGCTCACGGTGCTGCTGGTGGAGCAGAACCTGAACTTCATCGCGTCGCTCTCGCAGCGCGTGCTGATCCTGCAGAAGGGCCGCATCACCCGCGAGGTGCCGCCCGATGTCGCCCGCGACCGGGCGATGATCGACGAATTCGTCGGCATGGCCTGAAGGCCATGCCCGTCTTGTTCCAGTCAGGAGACCTCCGGAATGGATGCCACGACACACAGCCCCTTCGACGTGGTCGAGATGACCCTGGCCGATGCGGCCGACGCCTTTGCCAGCGGTGTGACCTCCGAGGCGCTGACGCAGGCCTTCCTCGATCGCATCGCGGCGCATAACCCGCACTACAACGCCCTCATCATCATGAACCCGGATGCCCTGGCCGATGCCCGCGCCATCGACGCCCGGCGGGCGGCCGGCGAGGCCCTGGGGCCCCTCGCCGGCATCCCCGTGGTGATCAAGGACCCGATGGACATGGCCGGCCTGCCGACCACCGCTGGCTGGCACTTCCTGAGCGCCCGGGCCGGCGGCGTCGACCTCATCCCGGAGACCGACTCGCCCGTGGTGGCGCGGATGCGGGCCGCCGGCTGCGTCATGCTCGGCAAGACCAACGTGCCGGTGCTGAGCGCCACCGGCAGCCACGCCAACGACAGCTGGGCCGGCCCGACCCTGAATTCGGCAGCGCCCGAGAGCCTGCCGGGCGGCAGCAGCGCCGGGACGGCGACCGCCGTCGGTGCCAGCTTCGCGGTGCTGGGCCTCGCCGAGGAGACGGGCGGGTCGATCCAGAATCCCGCTTCGGCGCAGGGTCTGGTCGGCATCAAGCCAACTTTCGCCCTGGTGCCCAATGCCGGCGTGGTGCCGCTCGCCGGCAGCACCCGCGACGTGGTCGGCCCCATCGCCCGCTGCGTGCGCGACGCCGCGCTGACCCTCGACGTGCTGGCGGGCTACACGCCCGCCGATCCGAAGACCGTGGCCGGCATCGGCAAGCGCCCCCGGGGCGGCTACACCGCCCGCCTCGACACCGGTGCGCTGAAGGGCCAGCGCCTCGGCCTGTTCGGACCGGGCTGGCGCGACCTGCCGCTCTCCCCGGAGGCGGGCGCGCTCTATGCCCGCGCACAGGACGAGATCACCGCCCGCGGCGCCACGCTGGTGGCCGATCCCTTCGCCGGGACCGGCTTTGCCGCGCTCGGCCGTCCCACGCCGGGCCTGAACCACTTCGACGCCCGCGGCATGGAATCGGTGCCCTACGACCTGCACCTCTATCTGCAGCGCCTCGGCCCGAGCGCCACCCTCCGCAGCGTCGAGGCCTTCGCCGCGGCCACCGAGGCGGAGGATGCCTTCGGCCCCGTCGGCGTCCTGCGCTACCTGCATAGTATCCCGGCCTTCGCGCCGATCCTGGCCAACCCGACCGTACCGCCGGATCTCTCCGCTTTCCTCACCCTGCGGGAGGCCTACCTGGCGATCTTCGACACGGTGATGGATGCGAACCGGCTCGACGGCCTCGTCTTCCCGCAGATGCGGAACGAACTGCCCCCCCTTCACGGCGACGAGGCGATCAACGAGACCACAGTGTGCGAGATTAATATCGCGGGCTTGCCCGGCGTGACGGTTCCGGCCGGGTTCTACGCCTCGGGGGCGCCGTTCAACCTGATCTTCGTCGGCCGGATGTGGAGCGAGGCCGACCTACTCGGCTTCGCCTACGACTACGAGCAGGCTACGCGTCACCGCCGCGCTCCGGACCTGATCGGCTGAGGCTCGGTCGCGTGTACCGCGCGGGCAGGATCGCTCAACGGACCGGCAGGCGGCCCTGATGATGAGCAATAAATCCACATAGCCCACAAACATCACATTTTCCGTTTGACCTCCATCCCGTGACGCGGCGTAGTCGGTCAGCGGAGAAGTTCCGTCAGCGAACCCGGTCGATGCCCTCGCCGGGCGGGGGGCGAACTGCGCAGAGGCAGTGGGCCGGCCGCCCTCGGCGGTGCCGCCGGGTTTCGGGGCACGACCCGTGTGTGTGGTTTCTGACCGAGCAGTCACACGCGCTCAGAACGAAATGCGAGAGTCGATGCATCATTCCGGTTGCATTACAACGCGAACGAGCATGGGATACCGCATGCCGCTTCCGCATTCCCGCGCGACCGCGGCCACGGATCACCGTTATCATCGGGTGAACGGTAGGACGGCCATCGAGCATGCTGACGGATCATCGCCACCAGGAAATCCTGTCCCGCCTCCACGGGACCGGCCGGGTCGGCGTCGCGGATGTGGCCCTCTTCCTGAAAGTCTCCGAGGAGACCATCCGCCGCGATCTGAAGGTGCTGGAGGAACGTGGCCTGCTCCGGCGCATCCATGGCGGTGCCGTGCCGCCGCGCCTCGACCAGGAGCGCCCGCTGCAGGAGCGCGGCAAGCTCAACACCCGCGAGAAGGGGCGGGTCGCGGTCCTGGCCGAGGCCCTGGCGCTGGACGGGATGTCGATCTTCATCGACACGGGCACCACCACGCTCGCCCTCGCGCGGCGGCTCACCGGGCGCAATCTCACGATCACCACCAACTCGGTGGACGTGGCCCTGCATCTCGGCGGCGGCCCGGCCCGGGTCAACCTGACGCCCGGCACCTTGCGGAGCAAAGACAACGCGCTGGTGGGCTACGAGACCGTGGCCTATGCGCAGCGCTACTTCTTCGACATCGCCTTCATGGGGATCGCGGCCTGCGACCTCGAGCACGGCTGGATGGATTACGAGGAGCACGAATCGGTGCTGCGCCGGACCCTCAGGGGGCAGTCGCGCCGGGCCGTCCTGCTCGCCGATTCCCGCAAGTTCGGTCGACAGGCCAATCTCTGTACCTTCGGTCTCGGCGAGAAGCTGAGCATCGTCACCGACAAGCCGCCGCCGGAGGCGTTCCAGGACGCGTTCGCGCGGCATGAGATCGAGACCATCCATACCTGAGGCCGGCGCGGCGAGCGCCCTCGCGGAGCTGCTCGAACGCTTCTCCGCCTGCGGCGCCACCCCGGGGGGCGGCGTGACGCGGCTCTGCGCCAGCCCGGCGGACGGGGCCGCCCGCGCGGTGTTCGCGGAGGGGGTCCGGGCGGCCGGCGGCGCCCTGCGGGTCGACGCGGTGGGCAACCAGTTCGGCCTGTTTTCGCTGACGGGCCAAGGGGATGCGCCCCTCGTCATGATGGGCTCGCACCTCGACAGCCAGAGCCGCGCCGGCCGCCTCGACGGCACCTACGGCGTCGCTGCGGCCCTGGAGGTGGGCGCCGGGCTGATGGCGGCCCGCCGCGCCGGAGCGCGCTTCACCGCCGATTTCTGCGCCGTGAACTGGACCAACGAGGAGGGGGCCCGCTTCCGGCCGAGCCTCCTCGGCAGCGGCGCCTATCTCGGCCGGCACACGGTGGCGGAGGCCCTGGCCTGCCGCGACGACGACGGCATCAGCCTGGGCGCGGCGCTGGCGGCGATCGGCCTGGCGGGCGACGACGCACCGCCGCCGCGTCCGGCCTGCTACCTCGAGATCCACGTGGAGCAGGGCACCGCGCTGGAGGAGGCCGGACGGACCATCGGCATCGTCACCCGGAACTGGGGCGCGACCAAGATCGAGGCGGTCTTCACCGGCGTTCAGGCCCATACGGGGCCCGGACGGATGGAGCGCCGGCGCGACGCGCTGCTCGCCGCCGCCTATGCGATCGCGGACATCCGGGCGCTGGCCGACGCGTGGCCCGGCCTGCTGTATACCGCGGTAGGTCGTGTCCAGGTCGCGCCGAATTCCGCCAACGTGGTCGCCGCACGGGTCGCGATCTCGGTGGAGCTCCGATCCGCCGACGACGCCATCCTGACGGAGGCCGGAGGCCGGGCCGACCGGCTCCTGGCGGGAGCCGCGGACCGGGCCGGCACCGGGCTGACGATCACCAGCCGGAGCGAGCGCCCGATCCGGGCGATGCCCGAGGCGGTCTGCGATCTCGTCGCCGCCTGTGCCGAGGCGCAGGGGCTCGGGGCCCTGCGGATGGACACGGTGGCGGGGCACGACGCCCTGAGCTTCCTCGGGATCTGTCCGACCGGACTCGTCTTCGTGCCGAGCATCGACGGCATCGCCCACAACGAGGCCGAGGCCACCGACCCGGCCGACCTCGCCGCCGGACTGGCCCTGATGCGGGAGGCGGCCGAGCGCCTGTGCCGCCAGGGCGGCGACCTGGTGCGGGCCGCGCAACCGGAGCCGACGAAATGAGGCCGCCCGAACCCGACTTCGCGACGCGAATCACCGCCGCCCTGGCGCAGCTCCCGGGCTGGGAAGCCGGGACGGCGCAGATCGCCCTGGCGGCGGCGCCGGTCGCGTCCCCGACCCACCGGGCGGTGGCCTCGGACTGCGCCCGGGTCCGGCGCGACGGCGCCGATCCGGTCTTCGTCAAGCGACGCCACGCCGACATGGCCGCCGACCTCCGGCCCGCCATGGCGGAGGCGACGCGCCGGGCCGGCGCCCTCGGCCTCGGGCCGGCCCTGCTGGCGGGAGGTGGGGCGGAGGGCGACGGCGTGGTCGTTCTGGCCGACCTGCCCGAGCCCTGGCGCTACGCCCGGGTCGGCGACCTGCAGGATGCGGACACGATGGCGCAGGTCCTCGGGGCCCTGCGGCGGCTGCACGGGGCGGAGCCCCTGGGCCAGACCTTCTGCCCGTTCGAGCGGATCGCCGCCCTCGCGGCGGAGGCCCGGGCCTGCGCCGCCCCGGTGCCCGACGACATCGACGCGCTCCTGGCGGATGCCGCGCTGATCCGGGGGGCGATCGCGGCGGCCGGCTTCGACCGCCGCTTCAGCCGCAACGACGGCACCGCCTCGAACCTCATGCTGCGCTTCGAAGGGAGCGGCCTCGCGCCGGACGGGGTCCGGCTCGTGGATTTCGACCTCGCCGGCGACTTCGACCCCTGGTTCGAGGTCGGCGCGCTCCTGAACGAGGCCACCGCGTTCGACCCGGAGCGCCGGCAGGCCATCGAGATCTATGCCGGGCGCTGCACCGAGGCCCTGCTCGCCCGCTGCCGCCTCTACAGCGCGGTGGACGACCTGATGTGGGGCCTGTGGGGGATCACCCGGGCCGTGACCGTGCGCCGGCCCGGCATCGAGTTCTTCAAGTACGGCCAGTGGCGGCTGCTGCATGCGCGCACCACCCTGGCGGCGCGCGACTTCGAGCTCTGGCTGCGCCAGCTGTGACGGCCGCGGGGAGGGGACGATGAGCTGGACACGGATGGGCGAGGGGCGGGGCGCCGCCGAGCAGGCCCTGGAGGCGATCCTCGCCCGGGTGCCGGCCTGGGCGGGCGCCCCCCTGCGCTACCGCGCCGTCTCGGGCGGCATCAGCAACACCAACTGGCGGGTCCAGGCGGGGGAGGGCACGGACGTGTTCCTCAAGGTCCCGGGGCGCGGCACGGAGATGTTCATCACGCGGGACGCCGCCCACGAGGCGAGCCGGCGGGCGGAGGCCTGCGGCTTCGGGGTGGCGGTGCTCGACTACCTGCCCGAGGACGGCGTCGAGATCTTCGCCTTCCTGGACGACTTCCGGGCCTCCTCGAACCTCGACTTCCTGCGCCCGGTCGTGCGCCACAACGCGGTCCGGGCCCTGCGGGCCTTCAACGATGCGCCGGCCCTAACCCTGACCAAGACGATCTTCGACATGATCGAGGAGCATGTCGGGCAGGTCGAGGCCGTCGGCGGCCGGGTGCCGCCGGATTCGGCCTTCCTGATGCGCCGCTACGGCCAGGCCAAGGCGGCGCTCCTGGCCTCGGGCCTCGACCTCGTGCCCTGCATGAACGACACGCTGGCCGGCAACTTCATGCTCGACGGGCAGGACCATGTCCGCCTCGTCGACTTCGAGTACGCCTCCAACAACGAGCGCGCCTACGAGCTCGCCCTGTGGTTCGACGAGATGGCGTTCTCGGCCGAGGTCGAGCGCGAGATGATCGCGGCCTATTGGGGCCGCTGGACCCCGCAGATCCACGCCCGCACCGAGGTGCTGAAGGCTTTGGGCGACCTCAAATGGGCGACCTGGGCGATGATCCAGGAGCGGGTCTCGACCCTCGACTTCGACTACTACAAGTACGGGACCTGGAAGCTCTCGCGGGCCCGGCCCCTGTTCCACCATCCCGACTGGCCGCGCTGGCTGCGACTGCTGTGACCGCCGCCCGCGCCGCCGTCCCGTTCCCGCGTTCCCCTTCGCGCAAGGCCGATCCCATGTTCCCGACCCTCGCCCCACCGGCGGGCTTCGATGCCACCCCCGATGGGCTGATGGCCTTCGCCCACCACCTCGCCAACAGCGTGCGCCCCCTGGCGCGCCGGCACTTCCGCACGCCCCTGGCCGTCGAGGCCAAGGCCGATGCGAGCCCCGTCACCGAGGCCGATCGCGGCATCGAGGCGCGCTTGCGGGCCGAGATCCGCCAGGCCTACCCGGCGCATGGCATCCTCGGCGAGGAGGAGGGCGGCGACTTCGCCCACGACCTGACCTGGGTGGTGGACCCCATCGACGGGACCCAGAGCTTCATCACCGGCATGCCGCTCTTCGGCACCCTGATCGCCCTGGTGCGGGGCGGGCGGCCGATCCTCGGCCTCATCGACATGCCGGCCCTGGCCGAGCGCTGGCACGGCAACGGCAGCAGCGCCTGGTTCGGCGGCAAGCCGATCCGCACCAGCCGGCGCGCCCTCGCCGAGGCCCGGCTGTTCGCGACCTCCCCCGACCTGTTCAAGGGGGCCGACGCCGAGGCCTTCGCGGCCCTGAGCGCCGTCGTGGGCCTGCGCCGCTTCGGCGGCGACTGCTACGCCTACGGCCTCCTCGCCTCGGGCCATTGCGACCTCGTGGTGGAGGCCGGCCTCAAGGTCTACGACGTCATGGCCCTCGCCCCCGTGGTGGAGGGGGCCGGCGGCGTGATGACCGACTGGGCCGGACGCCCGCTCACTCCGAACTTCGACGGTCGCGTCATCGCCGCCGCCAACCCGGAGCTGCACGCGGCGGCGTTGCGGCAGCTGACGGGGTTTGCCTGAGGCGCACCATCCCGAACCGACGACGCTCGCAAGCTCTGCCCCCTGCGAGTCTCGATCCCGGGCTCCGCTGCGCCGTCCCGGGATGCCGCGGGGCTGCCCGCGAACGTCGCCGGCGAGGCCGCGCCAGCCGCGACCGCCCTGCCGGCGACCAAGTCCGTCGTACCGCTGCCGAGGGCCGCGATCCGACTCCACCCTCACAATGGCGGAACCGCCCCGGACTGGAGGTCGATCAGGGCTGCTCCCGCAGGGGGGACACGGCCTCGGCGATCCGGTCCGGCGCCCGGGGACGGGGGGAGAACGAGGGCGAGGGCTCAGTGCCCGAGGCCGACGGCGCCCCGGGCCTCGAAGAAGGTGGCGTCGCTGACCCAGCTGTCGTCCGAGGCGACCAGGCGGAGCACGCCGGCGCTGTCGTCGAGGGCGTCGAGGAGCGGGCCGAAGGCGCGCCGGACATCATCATCGAAAGTATGGGCGAACTCGTCGCGCAGCTCGTAGCCAATCTTCGCCAAAACCAAGAGCGATTTGAAGCCCAAGTCCTGCATTTCGGTCCCCTGCGATGTGTTGTTTCCGGTCGTTGCTGAGCGCTCCACTTTCAGCGCGAGGATCTTAATAAGATGCTAACGACGGGAGTCTTGCGCTGCGTGCAGCGATCGCCGGGGGACGCGGGCCCCGCCCGGTCCCGGAGTGTCAGTCGGCGCCCTCGATCAGGCCGCGGATGCGGGTGGCGAGGGCCTCCAGGGCGAAGGGCTTGACCAGCACCTGCATGCCGGGGGCGAGGTGGCCGTGGTTGAGGGCGGCGTTCTCGGCATAGCCGGTGATGAACAGCACCTTCAGGCCCGGGCGGGACACCAGGGCCGCCTCCGCCATCTGGCGGCCGTTCATGCCGCCGGGCAGGCCGACATCGGTGACGAGGAGGTCGATGCGCACATCGGATTGCAGCACCTTGAGGCCCGAGGCGCCGTCGGCCGCCTCGATGGCGGCGTAGCCGAGATCCTCCAGCACCTCGGTCACGAGCATCCGCACCGTGGGCTCGTCGTCCACCACCAGCACCGTCTCGCCGACCTTGGCCCGGGCCGCCTCCGACAGGTCCGGCACCGTCTCCACCCCCTCCGCCTCGCCGAGATGGCGCGGCAGGTAGATGCACACCATCGTGCCCTCGCCGGGCTCCGAATAGATCCGCACCTGGCCGCCCGACTGCTTGGCGAAGCCGTAGATCATCGACAGGCCGAGGCCGGTGCCCTCGCCGAGGGGCTTCGTGGTGAAGAACGGATCGAAGGCCTTGGCGGCGACGTCCGGGGTCATGCCGGTGCCGTTGTCCGAGACGCAGAGGGCGACGTACTGGCCCGGGTCGAGGTCGCGCTCGCGGGCCCCGCGGGCGTCGAGCCAGCGGTTGCCGGTCTCGACCACGATGCGGCCGCCCTCCGGCATGGCGTCGCGGGCGTTGATGCAGAGGTTGAGCAGGGCGTTCTCGAGCTGGCTCGGATCGACCAGGGTCGGCCACAGGCCGGCGGCGCCCACCACCTCCACCGAGACCGCCGGACCCACGGTGCGGCGCACCAGCTCCTCCATGCCCTCGACGAGGCGGTTCACGTCGGTGGGCTTCGGGGCCAGGGTCTGGCGGCGCGAGAAGGCGAGGAGGCGATGGGTCAGGGCCGCGGCCCGGCGCGCCGCCCCCTGCGCGGCGCCGATATAGCGCTCCAGGTCGCCGACCCGGCCCTGGAGCATGCGGGTCTGCATCAGCTCCAGGGAGCCGACGATGCCCGCCAGCATGTTGTTGAAGTCGTGCGCGAGGCCGCCGGTGAGCTGGCCCACCGCCTCCATCTTCTGCGACTGGCGCAGGGCCTCCTCGGCCCGCATCAGCTCGGCCGTCCGCTCGGCGACGCGCTGCTCCAGGGTCTCGTTCAGGCTGCGCAGCTGCTCGGTGACCCGCGCCCGCTCGGCCTCGCCGGCGCGGCGCTCCTCCACGTCGATGAGCACGCCGGGAAAGCGCAGGGGGGTCCCGTCCGGGCCGTGCTCGACGCGGCCGTTGGCTTCGAGCCAGTAGTAGCGGCCGTCGGCGCGGCGGGTCCGGTACTGGTGCGCGTAGGCGCCGCCCCGGGCAATGGCGGCCTGGATGGCCTCGGCGAGGCCGGCGCAGTCGTCCGGGTGCACGGTCTCCACCACCCGGGCGAGGCTCAGGCCCTCGCGCCCGGCGGCGGGATCGAGGCCGAAGCTGCGGGCGAAGGCCTCGTCGACGCTGAAGCGGTCGGTCGGCAGGTCCCAGAGCCAGGTGCCGATGATCGCCCCGGCGGCCAGGGCGAGCTGCACCCGCTCGATGTTCTCCCGGGCCAGGGCCTCGCTGGTGCGCAGGGCGTCCTCCGCCCGGCGGCGGGCCGAGATGTCCCGGAACAGCACCGAGACCTGGCGCCGGCTCGCCGGCTCGATCCGGGCGGCGGAGACCTCGATGTGACGCCCGGCCAGGGGGAAGGCGCGCTCGAACCGGATCGCGGTGCCGGTGCGCAGGACGCCGCCGTAGAGCTCGAGCCAGCCCTCGGCCTCCGCGGGCGCAAGGTCGCGCAGGGTGCGGCCGACGATGTTCGGGATGCCGGTGTGGCGCTCGTAGCCGGCATTGGCCTCGAGATGGACGAAGTCGCTGGCCGGACCGTGCGGTCCGTCGAAGAACTCGATGATGCAGAAGCCGTCGTCCACGGCCTCGAACAGGGCGCGGTAGCGCGCCTCGCTGGTGGCCAGGGCGTCCCGGGCGGAACGCGCCTCGGTGACGTCCCGGGCGATGCCGGAGAAGCGCAGGGGGCGCCCCGCGGCGTCGCGCTCGATCTCGCCCCGGCGGGCGATCCAGCGGAGTTCGCCGGTGTCGGGCCGGCGGATGCGGTACTCGACGTCCCGGGGCGGCTCGCCCCGCCGGCGGCTCTCCGCCGTGGAGACGAGGTAGGCATCGTCGGGGATGACCAGGCGCTCGAAGGTGGAGGCCGGATAGGTCGCGGCCTCGGGCAGGCCGTAGAGGCGGCAGAATTCCGGAGTCGGATGCAGGATGCCGTCGTCGATGCCGACCGAGAACACGCCGATGCCGCCGGCCTCCTGGGCGCGGCGCAGGCGCATCTCGGCGTCCTGCAGGGCGTCCCCGGCCCGGTGCTCCGCGGTGCGGTCGCTCACGACCTTGACGTAGCCGATGTGATGGCCGTCGCCGTCGCGCAGGGGCATCATCTCGCCCGAGGCCCAGAAGCGCGTGCCGTCGGCGCGCAGGTGCCAGCGCTCGTCCTCGGCGCGGCCCTGCTCCAGGGCGAGGCGCATCTCGATCCCGGGCCGGTCGATCGCGCGATCCTCGGGGGTGAACAGGTCGGCGATGTTGCGCCCGCGGATGTCGGCGGCGCTCCAGCCGAAGATGCGGGCGGCGCCGGCATTCCAGTCGGTCACCACCCCGTCGCGATCCGTGCCCACGATGGCGAAGCGGGTGGTGCTGTCGAGGATCGCCTGCCGGTGCGGCACCGGGTCGGACCCCGGCGCCGCCCTGTCCGGCGCAGCGCCCGGCTCTCCGGCGGACCGGCGCGCCGCGTCCCGCAGGCGCGCGGCGTCCCGCTCCAGATCCGCGGCGCGGCGCAGGAGCGCGTCGGTCTCGGGCTGGCTCATGCCGGGACGTCCATCCTTCCGGGGTGTCGATCAGGGGCGACGGGTCTCGCCACGGGCGGTAGAGGGGCTGCCCGCCCGGGTCAAACCGGGCGAGGCGGACCCGCCGCCGCGAAACGGCGAGGGCCGGCCCCGCGGCGGCGGAACCGGCCCTCGATCCGGATCGGGCGTGGCGCGGGCGCCACAGCGCCGCTCACCGCGGGTCGGGCGGGCCCTCGCCCTTGCCGACGAAGGGGATGCCCTCGATCGGGCATTCCTCGGTGCCCACGCTCTGGCGGGTGATGGCCCGCACGGCGTCGCGGGCGGCGTCGGGATCCTCGATCCAGCGGCGGTAGAAGTCGTAGGGGCATTCCGACAGGCCGTGCCGGTTCTCCTTCGAGGCGATCATGCCGGTATAGCCGCGATGCAGCAGCTTGAAGAGGTGGTTCTCCGACTGCCCGTGGGCGCGGGCATCGCGGATCAGGAACTTCGACAGGGCGGCGTACTGGATGCCCATCTCCTCCTCGCCGCACTCGCCGAGGGTGCGGCCGTCGAAGCCGATCACCGCCGAGTGGCCGAAATAGGTGTAGACCCCGTCGAAGCCGGCGGCGTTGGCCACCGCCACGTAGGTGTTGTTGGCGAACGCCATCGCCTTCGACATCAGGATCTGCTGCTCCTTGGCCGGATACATGTAGCCCTGGCAGCGGATGATGAGCTCGGCCCCCCGCATGGCGCAGTCCCGCCAGATCTCCGGGTAGTTGCCGTCGTCGCAGATGATGAGGCTGATCTTCAGGCCCTTGGGGCCGTCGGAGACGTAGGTGCGGTCGCCCGGATACCAGCCCTCGATCGGGGTCCAGGGCATGATCTTGCGGTACTTCTGCACGATCTCGCCCTGGTCGTTCATCAGGATGAGGGTGTTGTAGGGCGCCTTGTTCGGGTGCTCCTCGTGGCGTTCGCCCGTGAGAGAGAACACGCCCCAGACCTTCGCCTTGCGGCAGGCGGCGGCGAAGATGTCGGTCTCCGGCCCCGGGATCGTGGTGGCGGTCTCGTACATCTCCGCCGCGTCGTACATGATCCCGTGGGTCGAGTATTCGGGGAAGATCACCAGGTCCATGCCGGGCAGGCCGGACTTCATGCCGATCACCATGTCGGCGATCTTGGCGGCGTTCTCCAGGACCTCCTCCCGCGTGTGCAGGCGGGGCATCTTGTAGTTCACGACGGCGACGCCGACGCTGTCCTGACTCGACGAAATGTCTCCGTGCATCATGGCGTGATCCTCCGGTTTCCAGACGTGGCGTGTGCCGCGGGGTCGCGCGGCACGCGCGGGGACGAGGTCCCCCGGGGCCCTAGCCCGGCGCGAGGCCGAGGAGGGTTCCGAGGGGAACCACGAGGGTGAAGCCGCCATAGACGCCGTCCTTCGGCCGCCGGGCGGTGTAGGGATTCCAGAACGAGTTCGGATTGACGACGTACTGGACCACGGGCTCGAGGATCACGCCGGCCCCGACATCGATGTGGGCGTTCGCCTCGAAGATGAACTTGTCGCGCGAGAACGGCGCACCGGAGCCGCCCGCGAAGGCGTTCGCGTCCGCCAGGAAGTCCGCGTAGTTGGCGTTGATGCGCTGCCAGTTGGCCTTCAGCCCGTAGGTGTCGTTGGGCCGGGTCTGGTCGGGCGATTGCAGCAGGATGCCGGCGAACGAATTGAACCGGATCGGGATCGTCGGATCGAAGGCGTAGCCGGTGCCGGTGTAGACCGCGATCGCGGCCGGGTGGGGGTTGGCCGCCTCGGCGCCGCCGTCGGCGCGCCAGACCGTCTGCGAGGCGGTGAGCACCACGCCCGAGGTGCCCGACTTCTGCAGGGCCGGATCGCCGGGGAAGAGGCCCTTGGAGCGGCCCAGCGCCGTCTTGAAGTTATCCTCGTGGTCGGCGGTGTTGTAGAAGCCGGTGAGCGAGACGCGGCCCGGATAGGCTTCCTGGGAGAAGTCGGTCTTGCGGCCGATCTCGGTCATGACGACGGCGCCGGCGAGGCGCTCGTAGCCGAAATCATAGCCCGACAGCACGTTGGTGTTGGGGTTCACGCTGAAGGCGCCGGCCTGGATGTAGGTGGTCGGCGAGAACTTGTAGGCGACGTTGGCGCCCCAGACCCCGTAGAGCGGCGAGGTGAAGCCGGCATTGAAGTAGAACATGTCCTGGAAGCAGGAATTGATCGAGTTGCACGGCGGCAGGCCGTAATACCGGTCCGGATGCGTGCGCCCGACCTCGACCACCAGGCGGTCGTCGAGCAGCTTCTGCTGGTAGGTGAAGAGCGACAGCCGGGCGAAGTTGGGGTTGTAGGGCGGCTGGTAGCCGACCGTGGTGTCGCCGATGTCGGCGGCCATGTTGAGGTTGCGCACCAGGCCGAAGAAGGTCTGGGTGAAGTTGATCGTCCCGCCCGAGATGCCGGCGAGCTTCTGCATGTCGGCGGTCATCGAGAGTACGAAATAGGCCGAGTTCGACTGCTCGCCGGGCCGCAGGCCCATGCTCGGGTTAGCCTGGTAGAAGTCGTAGACGTTGACGTCGAAGGTCAGGCCGCGGGCCGCCATCTCGGTGGCCCAGGGCGCCAGCGGGCCGACGCGGACCGGGTCCTTCGGCTTGTCGGCGATGGCCGGGTCGGTGCGCGGCTGGGTCTGCTCGTTAAGCTGGCCCACCGGCGAGGCCGTCTGCGCCAGCGCCGCCCCCCCAGCCATGACACCGGCGGACGCCAAAGCCGCCGACAGGAGCGCATCCCGGGCGGCGCCCCATCCCGTCCGACGCCTCGGCACCGGTCCCCGTTCGATTCTCTGGATCATCGTACCACCCCGCGTTCCAGCATCGATCCCGTCTCAGACCCATCGCATCCACTTCAGGCGTGGAATTATATCTCGATAGGCCCAGACACTGTGCAGATCTGCTGTCGGGAAATACTTTGCAAAGGCAATGCCAGTGCTTAATTTAGTGGCTAATCATCCAGGGACGTGCAGATGGAAAGCTTTTAGCGGCTGGCGTTGCTTGCGTTTTGGCCTTCGTCGACCCGCTGCAGCAGCCGCACCCGGCCCCATGCCCGGACACACGTCGGGGCGCGTGACGGCTGCGCTCGTTGGTGGCGTGCGCCTTGCGCACGCCGGCATCCATGGAGGCGAGGTTCGGCGCGGTCAGGAAGGCGCGGCCGCAGGTGGTCCCGCAATCCGGGCAATCGTGCGGATCCTGGAACTCGGCCATCGGGCGCAGCACCGTGAACGGGCCGCAGGCGTCGCAGGCGTAATCGTAGACGGGCATCGGGGCCTCTCGGTGATGTCTGCTGGAGGGCGGGCGGCGGCACGGCTCGCCTCCCCGGCGGATCTCGGACCGGCGTGAGATCCGTCGAGCGCGTGGGGAGCGGTGGAAGGAGGGGTCGTTCCGAGAGCCTGCGCATCCCGAGGGGCGCCCAATCCCCCGCCCTGACCCCGCCCCACGAGGGGAGGGGGATCGGCGCCGGATCGGGCGCGCCGGTTCTCAGAGGTCCGGCGACAGGGGCATCTGGATCGAGCCGTCGAGGAACTTCGTCGGTCCGTCGGCACCGGGATTGATGTCGAAGTCGAAGATCTTCGTCGGGATCCAGAGGGTGGCGCAGGCGTTCGGGATGTCGACGACCCCCGAGATGTGACCCTGGACCGGCGCGGTGCCGAGGATCGAGTAGGCCTGGGCACCCGAGTAGCCGAACTTCTTCAGGTACTCGATCGCGTTGAGGCAGGCCTGGCGGTAGGCCACCGTCACGTCGAGGTAATGCTGCTTGCCGTACTCGTCGACGGAGACGCCCTCGAAGATGAGGTGGTCGTCGAACTTCGGCGTGATCGGCGACGGCTTGAAGATCGGGTTCTTGATCCCGTACTTGGCCATGCCGTCCTTGATCAGGCTGACCTTGAGGTGGACCCAGCCCGCCATCTCGATGGCGCCGCAGAAGGTGATCTCGCCGTCGCCCTGGCTGAAATGCAGGTCGCCCATCGAGAGGCCGGCGCCGGGCACGTAGACCGGGAAGTAGATCTTCGAGCCGCGCGACAGGTCCTTGATGTCGCAATTGCCGCCGTGCTCGCGCCCCGGCACGGTGCGGGCACCCGTGGCCGCCGCCGCGTCGCGGCCCTCGCCCTTGAGCCGGCCCATATGGGCGGTCGGCGCGAAGGGCAGGGTGGCCAGCGCCGGGACCCGGTTGGGGTCGGTGTCGAACAGCGCCTTCTCGCGGGTGTTCCAGGTCTCCAGCATCTTCGGATCGGGCAGGCAGCCGATCAGGCCGGGATGGATCAGGCCGGGGAAGCGCACGCCGGGGATGTGGCGCGACTTGGTGAACATGCCCTCGAAGTCCCAGATCGATTTCTGGGCCTGGGGGAAGTGCTCGTCGAGGAAGCCGCCGCCGTTCTTCTTGGAGAAGAAGCCGTTGAAGCCCCACTGGCTCTCGGGCTTGGCGCCGATGTCGAGGAGGTCGACCACGAGGAGGTCGCCGGGCTCGGCGCCCTCGACGCCGATCGGGCCGGAGAGGAAGTGCACGATCGAGAGATCGATGTCGCGCACGTCGTCGGCGGAATCGTTGTTCTTGATGAAGCCGCCGGTCCAGTCATAGGTCTCGACGATGAAGTCGTCGCCGGGCTTGACCATCGCCACCATGGGGATGTCGGGGTGCCAGCGATTGTGCACCATGTCGTTGTCGTAGGCCGATTGGGTCAGATCGACCTTGATCAGGGTCTCGGGCATGTTGCGTCGGTGCTCCCTTCCCAGACGTGAGGACACGCGTCCCCGTTCTCGCCGGCGGTGAGATCCGTCGGCGGGTGATGTGCCGGTGGTCGTCGGGCCGGGCGCGGTGCACCCCGGCCCGAGGCCGGTCAGCTCGCGAGCAGCGCTTTCAGGGCTGCGTCGAGTGTGGCGATGTCGTCGGGGCTCGTGCCGGGACCGCCCGCGAAATGACCCCACCAGGTCTCGATGACGCGCAGCTCCGCGTTCGGCATGGCCGCCGCCTCGAGGGCGTTGTCCTCGGGGGGAAAGTAGAGGTCGGTGGAGGCCGGCATCAGGATCGCCTTCGCGCGGATGGCGCCGAGGGCGGCCTTGAGATCACCGTTGAAGCGGTCATTGGCGCTGATGTCGCCGTTCTGCCAGGTCCAGAGCATGGCCAGAAGGTCGTTGGCGTCCCGGGTGTAGAACAGCCCCTCCCAGAACCCGACCAGGAAGTCCTCCAGCGAGGCGTAGCCCATATGGGTCTTGTCGGCCTCGATCCGGTAGAAGGTCTGCGACAGGCCCCAGCCGGCATAGACCCGGCCGAAGGCGCGCAGGCCCCGGTTCGGCGGGCGGGTGTACCAGCCCTCGGCGTAGGCGGCATCGGCCTGCAGGGCGGCCTTGGCGCCTTCCAGGAAGACGAAGTTGTGCCGCGAGCACTTGGCCGAGCCCTGAAACGGCAGGATGCGCGGCACCATGTCGGGGTAGAGCGCCCCCCAATGGTAGGTCTGCAGGGCGCCCATCGACCAGCCGGTCACCAGCACCAGGGTCTCGATGCCGAAACGCTCGGTGACGAGCCGATGCTGCGCCGTGACGTTGTCGTAGGCGGTGACGTTGGGAAAGCACGGCCCGTTCCAGGGCGGCGGCGTATTGCTCGGCGAGGACGAGAGCCCGTTGCCGAACATGTTCGGGATGATGATGAAGTACTTGTCCGGGTCGAGGGCCTTGCCGGGGCCGATCAGCCACTCGTTCTCGGTGTGCTGGCCCGAATACCAGGTCGGGTAGACGATGGCGTTGTCCCGAGCGGCGTTGAGCGTGCCGAAGGTCTTGTAGGCGAGCTTGGCGCTGCGCAGCGTCTTCCCGCACTGGAGGACGAAGTCGCCGAGCTCGAAGATCTCGTAATCGGCCATCTCGGCCCCTTTCGGCATGTCGGGTCCCGTCAGACGGAGAGGAAGCGGGCGACCTGGGCCTCGTCGATATCGGCGCGCAGGGATTCATGGACGATGTGGCCGTTCTCGATCACCAGGACCCGGTCGGCGACATCGAGGGCGAAGCTGAGCACCTGCTCGGAGACCACGATGGAGAGCCCGCGGTCGTCGCGGATCTTCTTCAGGGTGCGGCCCATTTCACGGATGATCGAGGGCTGGATGCCCTCGGTGGGCTCGTCGAGGAGGAGGACCTTGGGCCGGCTCGCCAGCGCCCGGGCAATGGCGAGCTGCTGCTGCTGGCCGCCCGACAGGTTGCCGCCGCGCCGGCCCTTCATCTCCAGGAGGACCGGGAACATCGTGTAGAGTTCCTGCGGCACCCGGCGCTCCCCGGTGACGGTGAGCCCGGTCTCGATGTTCTCCTGCACGGTCATGGCGGAGAAGATCATCCGGCCCTGCGGCACGTAGGCGAGGCCCTTGGCCACGCGCTGGTGGCTCTTCAGGCCCTCGACCCCGGCACCGTCGACCTGGATCGTCCCGGACTTGACCGGCACGATGCCCATCAGGGTCTTCATCAGCGTGGTCTTGCCCATGCCGTTTCGGCCCATCACGGCGACGATCTCGCCGGGTGCCACGGCGATGTCGAGGCCGTGCAGGACCTCGCTCTGGCCATAGGCCGCGTGCAGGTCGCGGATCGCCAGCATCGGCGGGACGCCGCCCTGGACCAGGGGGGCGGGCGAGAAGGCCGGCGAGGGGGCGGGCGTGGTCTGGAGCATGGCGCCGTTTCCTCTCAGTGGCCGAGATAGACTTCGATGACCTTCGGGTCGTTCTTGACCCGCTCCATCGAGCCCTCGGACAGGACCTTGCCCTGGTGCAGCACGGTGACCCGGTGGGCGATGTCCTCGACGAACTTCATGTCGTGCTCGATCACCAGCACCGAGCGGCCCTTGATGATCTGGTTGAGCAGCTCGGCGGTCTTGATGCGCTCGCCGACGCTCATGCCCGCCACCGGCTCGTCGAGCATCAGCAGTTCCGGGTCCTGGATCAGCAGCATGCCGATCTCGAGCCACTGCTTCTGGCCGTGGCTGAGGAACTCGGCCCGTTCGAGGAGCTGGTCCTTGAGGAAGATCATGCTGGCGACCTCCTCGATCCGGTCGCGGACCTCGGCGTCGCGCTTGAAGGTGAGGGCGCCGAAGACCGAGCGGCCCCGCGGAAAGGAGATCTCCAGGTTCTCGAACACCGTCAGGTCGTCGTAGATCGACGGGGTCTGGAACTTGCGGCCGACGCCGGCCTGGACGATGGCGCTCTCGGAGAGCTTGGTGAGTTCCTGGCCCTTGTACTTGATGGAGCCGGCGCTGGCCTTGGTGCGCCCGCAGATCAGGTCGAGCACGGTGGTCTTGCCGGCCCCGTTGGGACCGATGATGACCCGGATCTCGTTGGGGTCGACGTAGAACGAGACGTCGTTGACCGCCTTGAACCCGTCGAAGGAGACGGTGAGGGATTCCACCGCCAGGAGGAAGTCCTTCTCGGCCGGATCGGCGCCGATCAGGTGCGAGGGCAGGAGAGCTGCGTTCATCGGAGGTCCTACTCGGCCGCGTGGGTCAGGGCGACGGCGGGGGCGGGCTCCAGGGCCTTCACGCGCCGGGTCAGGCGGGGCTCGACGTAGGTGCGGTAGATACCCGCCAGGCCGTTCGGGAAGGCCAGCACCACGGCGATGAACAGGGCGCCGAGACCGAAGAGCCAGAGCTCCGGAAAGCTTTCCGAGAAGCTGGTCTTGGCCCAGTTGACCAGGAGGGTGCCCCAGACTGCGCCGAACAGCGACAGGCGCCCGCCGACGGCGGCGTAGATCACCATCTCGATCGAGGGCACGATGCCTACGAAGGAGGGCGACATGAACCCGACCTGCAGGGTGAACATCGCCCCCCCGATGGCCGCGAACACCGCCGCGAGGCAGAACGCGAAGGTCTTGAAGCTCGCGACCTGGTAGCCCGAGAACCGGACCCGGTCCTCCTTGTCGCGCATGGCCAGGAGAATGCGCCCGAGCTTCGACTTCTTCACCATCTGGGCGAACAGGATGCAGCCGACGAGCAGCCCCGCATTGACGAAGTAGAGGATGTTGTGAGCGCTGTCGGTGCGGATGTCCCAGCCGTGCAGGGTGCGCAGGTCGGTGATGCCGTTGATGCCGCCGGTGTAGCCCTGCTGGCCGACGATGAGGATCGTCAGGATGGCGGCGATGGCCTGGGTGATGATGGCGAAGTAGGTGCCGCCGACGCGGCGGCGGAACATCGCCGTGCCGATCACGAAGGCGAAGAGCGCCGGCACCACCAGCACCGCCAGGAGGGTGAAGGGCAGGCTCTGGAACGGCTTCCAGAACCAGGGCAGGGCTGTGATCTGGTTCCAGTCCATGAAGTCCGGGATGCCGGGCGTCGACTGGATCTTGGTGTTCTCGATGCTGGAGGCCTCCAGCTTGAGATACATCGCCATCAGGTAGCCGCCGAGGCCGAAGAACACGCCCTGGCCCAGGGAGAGGATGCCGCCGAAGCCCCAGCAGATGACGAGGCCGAGGGCCACGAAGGAATAGGTCAGGTACTTGCCGACGAGGTTGAGGCGGAAGGCGTCGAGCAGCAGCGGCAGCACCACGAAGATGACGGCCACGAGGAGCGCGAGGCTCACCCATTCCATCGGCTTCATGAAGGGGTTGTCGTTCACGACGGGGGTGGGGGATGTGGAGCGGGTCATGACGTTCAGGCTCCTCAGCGCCGGACCTTGAGGGTGAAGAGGCCCTGCGGCCGCAGCATCAGGATGCCGACCACCGCCAGCAGCGTGATCACCTTCGCGGTGGAGCCCGAGAGGAAGAATTCGAGGGTCGACTGCGTCTGCGAGATCGAGAAGGCCGAGGCGATGGTGCCGAGCAGGGAGGCGGCGCCGCCGAAGACCACGATCAGGAAGGTGTCGACGATGTAGAGCTGGCCCGAGGTCGGCCCGGTGGAGCCCACCATGGTGAAGGCCGAGCCGGCGATGCCGGCGATGCCGCAGCCGAGGCCGAAGGTCAGGCGGTCCACCTTCTCGGTGTCGATGCCGACGGCGCCGGCCATCGCGCGGTTCTGCACCACGGCGCGGACCTGGGCGCCGAAGCGGGAGCGGTACATCAGGATCGCGACGCCGACGGTGATCAGGGTGGTGATGGCCATCACGAACATGCCGTTGATCGGGATCTCGATGGTGTCGGTGACCTGCACGGAGCCGATGAGCCAGGCGGGCAGCTCCACGCCGACCTCGCGGGCGCCGAAGATCGAGCGGTAGGCCTGCTGCAGGATCAGCGAGAGGCCCCAGGTGGCCAGCAGCGTGTCGAGCGGGCGCTTGTAGAGGTGGCGGATCAGCGCCCATTCCACCAGCATTCCGAGCGCCCCGGAGGCCAGGAAGGCCAGGGCCATCGCCACGAAGAAGTAGGCCGGGAACAGGGCCGGCAGGTGGCTCTGGAAGAAGCCCGAGCAGAGATAGGTCATGTAGGCGCCGAGGATCATGAACTCCCCGTGGGCCATGTTGATCACCCCCATCTGGCCGAAGATGATCGCCAGCCCCAGGGCCATCAGCACGTAGACCGAGAACAGGATCAGCCCGGCGAAGCCCTGCATCGCGAAGATCGCGCCAAGATCACCGAGGGAATAGTCGCCGAACATGGGTTCGTTCTCCGAAGGATGCCGCCGAAGGATGTGCAAGCATCGGGCCGATCAACACCGTAGACGTCCCCCTCCCCACGCAGGGGGAGGGGGGAGCAGGTCCGGGGGGAGCGGGTTCTACTGGTAGCTGTCTCTACTGGTAGCTGGCTCTACTGGTAGCCCTTGGGGAACGGATCGGGCTTGATGAGCTCGGGGCTCGTGTAGACGATCTCGAACTGGCCATCCGGCAGCGCCTTGCCGACGCGGGTCTTCGACCAGAGGTGATGGTTCGGATCGATCCGGACGTAGCCCTCGGGCGCGGCCTTGAACTCGAGGTCCGGCGAGGCGGCGACCACCTTGTCGACGTCGAAGGAACCGGCCTTCTCGCAGGCCATCTTCCACAGGAACGGCCCGAGATAGGCCGCCTGGGTCACGTCGCCGATGACGGTCTTCTCGCCCCACATCTTCTTGAAGGCCGAGACGAAGGCCTTGTTGTTCGCGTTGTCGATCGACTGGAAGTACTTCATGCAGGAATAGGCGCCGGCGATGTTCTCGCCACCGATTCCGTCGATCTCGTCCTCGGTGACCGAGATCGTCAGGAGGATCTGCTTCGACAGGTCGATGCCGGCCGCCTTGAGCTGCTTGTAGAACGCCACGTTGGAGCCGCCGACCACGTCGGCGAAGATCACCTTCGGCTTGGTGAGCTTGATCTTGTTGATCACCGAGTTGAACTGCGTGTGGCCGAGGGGGAAGTACTCCTCGCCGACGACCTTGCCCTTGAGCACGTTCTCGACATGCTTGCGGGCGATCTTGTTCGAGGTCCGGGGCCAGATGTAGTCCGAGCCGATGAAGAAGAACGTGTCGCCGCCCTTCTCCTTGTTGACCCAGTTCAGGCCCGCGAGGATCTGCTGCGTGGCCTCCTGGCCGGTGTAGAAGACGTTCTTGGACTGCTCCAGGCCCTCGTAGAAGGTCGGGTAGTACAGGAGGCCGTTATACTGCTCGAAGACCGGCAGGGCGGCCTTGCGCGAGGCCGAGGTCCAGCAGCCCATCACGGCGGCGCAGTGATCGTTGACGAGGAGCTTCTTGGCTTTCTCCGCGAAGGTCGGCCAGTCGGAGGCGCCGTCCTCCTGGATGATCTTGATCTTGCGGCCGAGCACGCCGCCCGCCTCGTTAATCTGCGAGATCGCGAGCTTCTCGGCCTGGATCGAGCCGGTCTCGGAAATCGCCATCGTGCCGGTGGCGGAGTGCAGGATGCCGACCGTGACCTCGGTGTCGGTCACCGCGAGGCCGGTGGTGTTCACCGCCGAGGTCGGCGGCGCGGCCGCGAAGCTCATGCGCGGCATCAAGGCGATCGCCGGAGCGCCGGCCAGACCCATGAGAAGCCTGCGCCGGAGCGCCGATTGCAGGCCGTTGCCCTTGTCCTCTGCCATCGTGCCCAAAACCCCTGTCGGTCGTCGCACGGCGCATCGGACGGCCGTGGATCGACGGAGCGGAGGCTAGGCCGCGTGGTGCGGTGCGGCCTATACGCTGTTTTGCGTATGTCGGACCCCGGCGGACGGGCCCATGCTGTCGAACTCCCCGCGAGTCTCCCCCACAAGGCTTCGGACGCCGCCGCTCTGGACCGCACCCCGCGGGACCGATCGCCCCGGAGGCCATCGCCGCTCCGGCCGCCGAGCGCGGCGCGCCAGCATGGGCGCACGGGAGTCCGGGCACGGTCCTTGCTAAGCTGGGGAGGACGGAGCGCCGCGGTTTCGGACGAGCCGGGATGCCGCGCCAGACCCTGCGCCGCATGATACCGTCCCCGCCGAACACGATGACCGAGCACCAGCGTATCCTGCCGATCCGGCGCGACTACAACCGCCTCGTCGCCGACGAGACGCTGGAGGACTATGCCCTGCGCTTCACCGCCAAGAAGGCGCGGCGCTGGTCCGGGTTCCGGGTCGCCCAGACCGCCCTCGGGTCGCTCTCCTTCCTGGCCCTGGAGGCGATCGGCGGCACCCTGGTGCTGACGGTCGGGTTCACCAACACCCTGGCGGCGCTCCTGGTGGTGAGCGCCATCATCTTCGCCACCGCGACGCCGATCAGCCTCTACGCCGCCCGCTACGGCGTCGACATCGACCTCCTCACCCGGGGCGCCGGCTTCGGCTATATCGGCTCGACCGTGACCTCGCTGATCTACGCGAGCTTCACTTTCCTGTTCCTCGCCATCGAGGCGGCGATCATGGCCCTGGCCCTGGAGCTCTGCTTCGGGCTGCCGCCGAGCCTCGGCTACCTCGTCAGCGCCCTCGCGGTGATCCCGCTGGTCGTCTACGGCATCGCCATGATCAGCCGCTTCCAGCTCTGGACGCAGCCGGTCTGGATCGTCCTCAACCTCATCCCGCTGGCCTGCATCGCCTGGGCCGGGGACGCGCCGGTGGCGGCCTGGCTCGCCCATCCGGGGGCCGACGGCCTCGGCGGCTTCGACTGGCCCCGCTTCGGGCTGGCCTCCGGCATCCTGCTGGCGCTGCTGGCCCAGGTCGGCGAGCAGGTCGATTTCCTGCGCTTCGTGCCGGCGCGCGCCCCCGAGCGCTCCGGGCGCTGGTGGGCGGCGGTGCTGGGGGCCGGCGGCGGCTGGATCCTGCCCGGGATGCTCAAGATCCTGCTCGGGTCGTTCCTGGCGGTGCTCGCCATCGCGCACGGCGTCCCGGCCGAGCGCGCCGCGGAGCCGACCCAGATGTACGCGGTGGCCTTCGGCTACGTTTTGCCCTCGGGCTTCGGCGCCGTCGCCCTGATGACCCTGTTCGTGGTGGTCTCGCAGCTCAAGATCAACGTCACCAACGCCTATGCGGGCTCGATCGCCTGGTCGAACTTCTTCTCGCGCCTGACGCACAGCCATCCGGGCCGCGTGGTCTGGCTCGTCTTCAACGTCGCCATCGCCCTGCTGCTGATGGAGCTCGGCATCGACAAGACCATCGTCAGCACCCTGTCGCTCTACGCCGTGGTGGTCTCGGCCTGGGTCGGCGCGCTGGCGGCGGACCTCGCCATCAACAAGCCCTTCGGCCTGTCGCCCCCCGGCATCGAGTTCAAGCGCGCCCATCTCTACGCCATCAATCCGGTGGGGACCGGCGCCATGGCCCTGGCGATCCTCAGCGGGTTCGTGGCCCATGCGGGCGGGTTCGGGGCGCCCGCCGTGCCGTTCGCGCCGATGCTGGCCCTGGCCGTCGCCTGCCTCGGCGCCCCCGCCATCGCCCTGGCCACCGGCGGGCGCTACTATCTCGCCCGCACCCCGCGCACCGACTGGCAGGGCGCGGCCGAGATCACCTGCCGGGTCTGCGAGCACCCGTTCGAGCCCGAGGACATGGCCCAGTGCCCGGCCTATGCCGGGCCGATCTGCTCCCTGTGCTGCTCCCTCGACGCCCGCTGCGGCGACCTCTGCAAGCCGCACGGACGCCTGGAGGCCCAGGCCCAGAGCGTGCTCGCCCGGGTCGCCCCGGCTCGCACCGCCGCCTGGATCGGCGCGCCGCTGGGCCGCTACCTCGCCCTGATGCTGACCCTGGTGGTGGCGATCGGGCTGATCCTCGGCATCGTGCATGCGGGGGCCAGCGCCGAGCATCCCGAGCACCGCGCGGTCCTCGGCGCGGCGCTGACCAGCGTGTTCCTGATCCTCATCGTCATCCTGGGGATCGTCGCCTGGCTGTTCGTGCTGGCCCAGGAGAGCCGCCGGGTCGCCCTGGAGGAGACCGCCCGCCAGACCGGGCTCTACCAGGCCGAGATCGAGGCCCATAAGGTCACGGACGCCAAGCTGCAGCAGGCCAAGGAGGTCGCGGAGGCCGCCAACCTCGCCAAGAGCCGCTACGTGGTCGGCATCAGCCACGAGTTGCGCACGCCCCTCAACGCGGTGCTCGGCTACGCGCAGCTGCTCGAGGGCGATCCCTCGATTCCGGCCCCGCGCCAGAACGGGATCCGGGTCATCCGGCGCTCGGCCCAGCACCTCTCGGGCCTGATCGACGGCCTCCTCGACATTTCCCGGATGGAGGCCGGACGGCTCCAGATCCACCGCAACGAGGTCCGGCTCGCCGATTTTCTCGACCAGATCGTCGACATGATCCGGCTTCAGGCCCAGGGCGCCGCCCTGGCCTTCCGCTTCACCCGGCCCGAAACCCTGCCGGCGGTGGTCGCCACCGACGAGAAGCGCCTGCGCCAGATCCTGCTCAACCTCCTGTCGAACGCGATCAAGTTCACCCCCGCCGGCACGGTGACCCTCGACCTGACCTACCGCAACCAGATCGCGGTGTTCACCATCAGCGACACCGGCCTCGGCATCCGCCCGGACGACCTGGAGCGGATCTTCGAGCCCTTCGAGCGCGGCTCCCTGGCGGCGGCCCGCTCCACGCCCGGCACCGGCCTCGGACTGACCATCGCGCACCTGCTGGCCCAGGTGATGGGGGGCGAGATCACGGTGGAGAGCGAGGTCGGGCGCGGCACGCGCTTTCGCGTGCGCCTGATGCTCGCCTCGGTGGCGCGCCCGAAGCCGGTCCTGACCCAGGCCAGCGCGCCGGCGCGCACCTATGCGGGGGCCCGCCGCACCATCCTGGTGGCCGACGACGATGCCGCCCATCGCGGCCTGATGCGCGACATCCTCGAACCCCTGGGCCTAGTGGTGCTCGAGGCCGGCGACGGCCCGGCCTGCCTGGCGCTGGCGGCGACGCGGCCGCCGGACCTGTTCCTCCTCGACATCGCCATGCCGGGCATGAGCGGCTGGGTGCTGGCGAAGGCCCTGCGCGAAGCGGGCCAGACCGGCCGCATCGCCATGATGTCGGCCAACGTGCACGAGATCAGCCCGTCGCGCGGGAGCGATGCGCCCCACGACGCCATCATCGCCAAGCCCTTCGACCTGCGCGACTTCCTCGAATGCGTCACCGGGCTCCTCGGCCTCCACTGGACCGCGGGCGAGGCCCCCGCGCCGGCCCCGCCCGAGGCCGCCGCGCCGCCCCCCCGCCCGGAGCACCTTGCCGACCTCCTGCGCCTCGTGCGCATTGGCCACGTCCGCGGCATCGAGGCGAAGCTCGCCGAGATGGAAGGCGGACCCGCGGCGCCGACCGCCTTCATCGCGCAGATGCGGGGGCTCACCGCCGCCTTCGACCTGCGCCGTGCCCGAGCGGTGATCGAGGGCTTGCTGGAGCCCGCCGATGGCTGAGGCGCAGCGCGATACCGTCCTGGTGGTCGACGATTCCCCCGAGACCCTGAGCTTTCTCACCGAGGCGATCGAGCGCTCGGGCGCCACCGTGCTGGTGGCGGTGGCGGGCGACCTCGCCCTGGCCCTGGTCGACGAGATCACCCCGGACGTGATCCTGCTCGACGCGGTGATGCCGGGCATGGACGGGTTCGAGACCTGCCGCCGCCTCAAGGCGAAGGGGCACCTCGCCCACGTCCCCGTCATCTTCATGACCGGGCTGTCCGAGACCGAGCACATCGTGAAGGGCCTGGAGGCGGGGGGCGTCGACTACGTCACCAAGCCCATCGCGCCGGACGAGATCCTGGCCCGCATCCGGGTCCATCTCGCGAGCGCCCGCGCGGCACAGAGCGCCCGAGCCGCCCTGGACACCACCGGCCGCACCCTGTTCGCGGTGGACCGCGACGGCACGGTCCTGTGGGGCACGCCCCAGGCCGCCCGCCTACTCGGCGGTTTCACCGAACCCGGCGCCCCCTTGAGCCTGCCGCCGCAGGGCGCCGCCTGGCTCCGGGGCTGCCTCGCCGGCACGGGCGCACCGGCCCTGACCCTCGGCGATCGCGCGGGCACCGCCTATACCTTCAGCTTCATCGGCGGCACCGGCGACGAGATCCTGCTGCGCCTGTCGCGCGACGGCACCGAGGCGGGACTCGAACGCCTGCGCCTGCGCCTGCGGGTCACTGGACGGGAAGCGGAGGTGCTGCTCTGGCTCTCGCGGGGCAAGTCGAGCCGCGACATCGGCGAGATCCTGGGCCTAAGCCCCCGCACGGTGACGAAGCACCTGGAAGGCATCTACGAGAAGCTCGGCGTCGAGAACCGCACGGCCGCGTCCGTCATCGCCGCCCGCCACCTGCAGGACCTCGACTGAGGGGCGGCGGGCCGGACCCCGCGCGGGTTCGGAGACGGCGTGGATATTTCCCGTTCGCCCCCTCGCTTTGGCGGCGCGAGACCCGATCTATGAGAGAGGTCAGGCTGGGAGCTTCGCGATGAACTGGATGACGTGGTTGGTCGGCCGCTGCGTGGACCTCACCGAGCGCGTCGTGCCCGGCCTCGAGCGGCGCGAACCCGGACGGCCGGGCGCGCCTCCGTCCCTGCGCGGCCGGGTGCGCGGCTCGGGCTCCGAGCCCACGGTGATGCAGCCCGGGGCCGGCCCGCGCCCGGACTGATCCGGCCCGACTTGGCCTTTCGCGCCTTGGCCTCGCCCGACTTGGCCTCGCCCGACTTGGCCTCGCCCGACTTGGCCTTTCGCACCTTGGCCTTTCGCGCCTTGGCCTCGCCCGCCCCTCAGGCGAGGGCGCGGGCCGCGGCGCCGGCCTTGCGCACCGAGGCGTCGACGTCGATCGCGGCGGCGGCGATCCCGTCCATGTTCTGACGCACGACCTCGACGCTCCGCGCGGCGTTCTGCATGTTGACCGTCATGTCGCGGGTCACCGCGGCCTGCTCGGTCACGGCCGAGGAGACGCTCACCGAGATCTCGCTGAGATGGCCGATCGTCCGCGCGATGGCCTCGATCGCTGTGACGGCCTGGTTGGTGGAGCCCTGCACCGCCGCGATCTGCGTGCCGATCTCTTCGGTGGCCCGGGACGACTGGTTGGCCAGGGCCTTCACCTCGGCCGCGACCACGGCGAAGCCGCGCCCCGCCTCGCCGGCCCGGGCCGCCTCGATGGTGGCGTTGAGCGCCAGCAGGTTGGTCTGGTCGGCGATCGTACGGATGACCGAGACCACCTCGCCGATCTTGTCGGCGGCGGAGGTCAGCCCGGCGATGATGCCGGAGGCCTCCTGGGCCCGGACCACCGCCTCCTCGGACGCGGTCCTCGCCTCGGACGCATGGCGGCTCAGCTCCTCGATGGAGGCCGAGAACTCCTCGGCGCCCGCCGCCACCGCGTGGACGTTGCCGGAGGTCTGGGCCGCCGCCTCCGCCGTGAGGGTGGCCTGATGGCTAACGTCGGAGATCGAGCCGGTGATGATGCCGAGATCCTTGTCGATCGCCTGCTGGCCCTGGTGGCGGCGCAGCCGGTCGGCGACCTGGGCGGTGACGTCGCTGGCGAACTTCACCACGGAGACCACCCGGCCGTCGGGTCCGAACACCGGATTGTAGGCGCCGTAGATCCAGACCTCGCGGCCCCCCTTCGCCAGGCGGCGGAACTCGCCGGCCTGGTAGGCGCCGCCCGCCAGCGCGGTCCAGAAGGCGGCGTAGGCCGGCGTCGCCCGGTCCGCCGGCGCCACGAACTGGCTGTGGTGCCGGCCCTTGATCTCGTCGAGGCGGTAGCCGAGGGTCTCGAGGAAGATCGGGTTGGCGTCGGTGACGAGACCGTCCGGCGTGAAGTGGATCACCGCCTGCGACCGGTTGATCGCCGTGATCTGGCCCTCGAACGCGGCGTTGCGCGTGACCTGCTCGGTGATGTCCGTGGCGAATTTCACCACCTTCATCGGCTTGCCGCGCCGATCGAGGATCAGGTTGTAGCTCGCCCGAATCCAGATCCGGCCGCCGTCCTTGCCGATCCGGCAGAAATCACGGGCCTGATGCTCGCCCCGGCGCAGGCTGTCCCAGAATGCCCGGTAGGCTGCCGTGTCCCGCTCTTCGGGAGGCACGAACAAGCTGTGCGGCCGGCCACGGACTTCGTCGAAGGTATATCCGAGGAGGTCGAGAAAGATCTGGTTCGCGCTCTGGACAGTTCCATCCATCGCGAATTCGATGCGACCTTGCGATCGATCGAGCGCCTCGAGCGTTGCACGAAGACCGTACCCCAACATCGTTAGTTTCTTTCCCGGATACGTTTTCTGATATGCGACTATTCCAGTCACAGCCTGATGTGAGTAAATTTAGTTACAATCCATGAATTTGTCTTTAACGGCCAAAGAACCTGAAACGTCTTCGTCAAAAAGAGTTCGTGAAATCGCGCTGAGCGCTCTTGTATCGGGACGAGAGCCAAATTCGCTCAAAGCGCGCAGACCGCGCGATCCGACGCCTGCGATGGGTCGCGCCGCCGGCGGTGGCCGTTCACAACTCGCGGGGCGGATGAACCTTGGCGGACGCTTCATGCGTTAGGCCGTCATGATCGCACCGCACGGTTCGCACACCGCGCGGTTCGATCGTCGCGATGCCAAGGGGTCCGATGCCAGGGATTCCATTTTCCAGGGTTCCGATGACGCACCATCAGTCCGACCATCCGTTCTTCGCCGCGCCTCCGCGCCGGTCGGCCCGCCCTCGGCGGCAGGGCCGGACGCTCGCCGCGGCCCTCCTGGGCGCCGTCCTCCTCCCGGGAGCCGTCCTCGTGCCCGGCACCGTCCTGGCAGAGGGCAGCGCCGCCGCGCCGACGGCATCGCTCACGAAGGTGGCGAGCTTCGACCACCAGGTGACGGGCGTCACCGTGTCCAAGGACGGGCGGATCTTCGTGAACTTCCCCCGCTGGACCGAGGACACCGAGGTGTCGGTCGCCGAGCTGAAGGACGGCAAGCTGGTGCCGTTCCCCGATGCGGCCTGGAACTCCTGGCGCAACGCCCGCAAGGACGAAGTCACGGCCAAGGATCACTGGGTCTGTGTGCAGAGCGTCGTGGCGGGCCCGAACGGCAACCTCTGGGTGCTGGATCCCGCGGCGCCCGCCATGGCGGCGCTCGTGCCCGGCGGTCCCAAGCTCGTCGAGATCGACCTGAAGACCAACCAGCCGGCGCGTACCATCGCCTTCGACGAGAGCGTCGCGCCGCAGGGCTCCTACCTCAACGACGTGCGCTTCGCCCCCGACGGCAAGACCGCCTACCTGACGGATTCCGGCGCCAAGGGGGCCCTGGTGGTGGTCGACCTCGACAGCGGCCGGGCTCACCGGGTGCTCGACGGCGATCCGACGACGCAGCCCGACAAGAGCGTGACGGTGACCTATGACGGCAAGCCCCTGCGCCGGCCGGACGGGCGCGGCGTCGAGTTCGCTGCCGACGGCATCGCGCTCTCCCCCGACGGCAAGACGCTGTACTGGCAGGCGATCAAGGGCAAGACGCTCTACAGCCTGCCCACCGAGACCCTCGCGGGGAGCATCACCAACGCGCTGATGCCGACCGCGCTGGCCGACAAGAGCGTGTCGGGCCGCATCGAGACCGTGGGCGAGAACGGGCCGGCCGACGGCCTGATCATCGCCCGCAAGGACGGGCGGATGTACGTGACCTCGCCGCAGGACGATTCGATCAAGGTGCGCGACCTCTCGGCGAAGGGGAACAGCCTGAGCACCGTGGTGCAGGACAAGCGCCTGCGCTGGCCCGACACCTTCGCGGAAGGGCCGGACGGGACGCTCTACGTCGCCACCTCGCACATCCAGGACTCGGCCTTCTACAAGCCCGACGCCCCGGCGGCCCTGCCGACGGAGTTGTGGAGCTTCAAGCCGGGGACAGCGGACGCCACCGGTTCGACCGCCCCCGCGCCGGCCGCGCGCTGACCCGTCCCGCGCCGCCCCGCCGACGGGGCGGCGCCCTCACCGCACCCGCAGCCCTCGAGGATCGATGCCGACGATACGACGACGCGCGCTGTTCGGCGGCGCGGGAGCGGTCCTCGCCCTGCGCGCCTGGCCGGCCGCAGCGGCCCCCATCGTCCGGGTCGACGATCCGCGGCTGCGCGACGTGCTCGATCCCGGCGCGGCGCTGCGCACGCTCTATGCGGGCGGACGCTGGTGCGAGGGCCTGTGCTACGCCCCCGGCCTCGGCGGCCTGATCGTCAGCGACGTCCGCGCCAACCGGATGATCCGGATCGACGACGACGGCGGCGCCGCCGTGTTTCGCGATCCCTCGAACAACGCCAACGGCAACACCCTCGACGCCGAGGGCCGTCTCGTCACCTGTGAGCATCGCGGGCGCCGGGTCGTGCGGCGGGAGCCGGACGGGAGCCTCACGGTGCTGGCCGACGCCTTCGAGGGCCGGCCTCTGAATTCCCCCAACGACGCCGCCCTGGCTCCGGACGGCGCGATCTGGTTCACGGACCCCGTCTTCGGCATCACCATGCCGGACGAGGGCCTGATGGCAACGCCGGCGCAAGCGGCGCGGCGGGTCTACCGGATCGATCCGTCCGGCCGGGTCGAGGGCATGACCGACGCCGTGGGCCAGCCCAACGGCATCGCCTTCAGCCCGGACGGGCGCCGCCTCTACGTCAGTGACACCAGCGCCTCCCTGAAGAACCCGGAAGGCGCCCGCACCATCCTGGCCTTCCCGGTGCTGGAGGGCCGGAGGCTCGGCCCCCCGAAGCCCTTCGCCACCGTGGAGGCCGGCGTGCCGGATGGCCTCGCGGTGGATGCTGACGGCCGGGTCTACGCCGCCTGCTTCGACGGCGTGCGGATCTACGCGTCCGACGGCACGCTCCTGGGACGCATCGCTACCGCGACCGACGCCGCCAACGTCGCCTTCGGCGGCCCGGACGGCCGGCGCCTCTTCATCGGCGCGGGGGCCCACGTCCTCGCCATCGACCTCAAGGTGCGCGGCTCAGCCCGGGGCTGACCCGCCATCTTCCTCCCCCCTCGCTCGACCGGATCCCACCATGACGCTCGCTCGCCGTGACCTCCTCGCTGCCGGCATTGCCGGTGCCGGCTTCGCCGGGACGGCGGCCCTCGCCCGCCCCGGAGAGGCCGTGGCGGCGCCGTCCCCTGAGGTCGCCACCCGCCGGGCGGCGGGCGGGCTCGAACTCGCCTTCACCGCCAACGCCCCCTCGACCCCCACCGGCCTCGCCATCTCGGCCGGCGGCCGGCGCTTCGTGATGATGCCGCGCTTCACCGCGACGGTGCCCTACACCCTGGGTGAGGTGCTGGCGGACGGAGAGGTCCGGCCCTACCCGGACCTGCCGACGAACCAGCCCGACCCGGAGAACCCACAGGCCCGCCTGTTCCACGTGCCCAACGGCGTCTTCGACCGCGACGACACCCTGTGGTGCCTCGATGCCGGCCTGCCGGACGGCTCCGGACCGCCGGTGAAGGGCGGGGCGAAACTGGTGCAGATCGATCTCTCCGACAACCGCATCCGCCGGGTGGTCCCGCTGGAGGCCGGCATCACCCCGACCTCGTCGCTCAACGACCTGCGGGTGGATATCCGCGACGGCTACGCCCGCGCCTACATCACCGACCAGGGCCAGGACGGGGAGGGCGCCATCCTGGCCGTCGACCTCGCCAGCGGCCGGGTGGTGCGCCGCCTCTCCGGTCATGCCAGCACCAAGTCGCAGAAAGGCCTTCTCAAGATCGTCGAGGACCGTCCGGTGGTGCAGCGGAAGGGGGAGGGACCGCCGCGCCCGGTCCAGGGTGGGGCCAACGGCATCGCCCTCAGTCCCGACGGACGACGCCTCTACTACGCTCCGCTGATCGGGCGCCGCCTCTACGCGGTGGAGACCGCCGCGCTCCTCGATCCCGAATCCAGCGACGCGGCCGTGGCGGCCGGCGTCACGGATCTGGGCGAGAAGGGCATGACCGGCGGCCTGACCACGGATTCGAAGGACCGGGTCTACCTCGCCATGCAGGAGTTCAACGCGGTCGGCCGGCGCGACCCCGACGGCACCGTCACGCTCATCGCCTCCGATCCGCGCCTGATCTGGGCCGACACGTTCTGGATCACCCCGGATCGCTGGCTCCACATCTCGTCCGCCCAGGTGAACCGGCGTCCGGAATACAACGGTGGCAAGGATCTGCAGGCACCGCCCTACGCCATCCTGCGGATGCGGATCGACGCCGATCCGGCGTGAGGCGCGCGGATCCACTTCCCGGGGCAGGGCCGAGCCGTTCCCCGGAATTACCCGCATCGGTTGCAACGCAACCTTAAGCTTTCGTTCCTAACCTGGGTGCGTCTAGGCCGCATCGGGGTGAGGCATGCCGCAGCGAAGGACCACGATCGACGCCATTCGCGGTCTGTGCCTGATCAATATCTTCGTGAACCACATCCAGGACGGCGCCATCTCGGTCGTGTCGCCCTCCCGGCTCGGCTTCTCCGACAGCGCCGACATCTTCGTCCTGCTCAGCGGCATCTCCATCGCCCTGGCGGCGAGCCAGGCCTCGCGGCGCCGGCTGCCGGACATCGTCGCCCACCTGTGGCGGCGGGCGGCCCGGATCTACGCCTTCGAACTGGTCATCGTCTTCGCGACGCTCGGTCTCCTGGCAGCCATCCTGGCCCTTCGCGGCGTGACGGGCGTGCACGCGCAGGAAACCGGCCTGTTGCGGGAGCACGGCTTCCCGAACCTGCTGGGCCACGCGCTCACCCTTCGCCAGACGGTGGGCTACTCGTCCGTCCTGCGCCTGTACGTGGCCCTGATGCTGATCGCACCGATCCTGTTGCGCCTGGCCGGGTGGCGGTTCTGGGCGCCCCTGCCGCCGGCGCTGCTGCTCTGGATCGCGGCCGGTCACTTCCACCTGGTGCTGAGCAACAGCCTCACGGGCGCGCCCTTCTTCCTGACGATCCTGCCCTGGACCCTGATCTTCGCTGTGGGGATCACGATCGGACAGGGCCTGGTCAACGGCGTCGCTCTGCCGCGCCCGCGATGGCTGACCGGCCTCGCCCTGGGCTATCTCGTCGCTTACCTCGTGCTGGCGGTGGTCGTCGTGCGTCTCTGGCCGGCGGCCGCCGACTGGGCCGCGACGCGCAACGACGCGTTCTGGCTCGGCGCGAGCAAGACCTACCAGTCGCCCCTACGCATCCTGCACGTGCTCGCCCTGGCCTACCTGGTGATGGCCCTGCCGCGGGCCCCGCTGATCCGCCTGCTGCACCAGGTGCCGCGCGACCACCTGCTGACCCGGCTCGGCCGCCGCTCCCTTCCGGTCTTCACCGCCGGCGCAATCGGGGCCATGCTCGCCAGCGAGGCGCTCGATCTCGCCGCCCGGTCCTGGAACGCCGCCTGGTTTCCCTTGCTGCTCCTGGAAGTCGGTATGATCGCGCTGTTCATCGGCATCGCCCTGCGCATCGGCGGGCGCCCGGGCCGGACGCGGCCCTCCCGCCCCGCGCAGCCGGAGGGTCGAGCTTCCCGGCGGGACCCTCAGGTTCCGACACCGGATCGCCCCGCCCTCGGCCTGCGGGAGCGCGCGGCGCTCGCCTGACGCCCTATTCCGACCAGCGCAGGGCCGCGGCGGCGGCGAGCGTTCCGATCACGCCCGCGATCAGGCTGAGGGCGCACAGGATGGCCAGCGGCGTGGTGAACGGGACGGTGCCGCCGAGGGCCGACTCGCTGGCCGAGACGCCGAAGATCAGCGTCGGGATCATCAGCGGCAGCACCACGACCGCCAGGATGAGTCCGCCCCGGCGGATCGAGGCGGTGAGGGCGGCGCCCACGGCCCCCACGAAGGTCAGGGCCGGGGTGCCCACCAGCAGGGTGAGGGCGGTCGCCGCCATGGCCCGTCCGTCGAGGGCGACGAGGAGCCCGAACAGGGGCGAGGCCAGGGCGAGCGGCAGGCCGGTGGTGAGCCAGTGCGCCAGCACCTTGGCGAGCACGACGCCCTCCAGCGGGGCCGGCGAGCCGCTCATCAGGTCGAGGGAGCCGTCCTCCTCGTCGGCCTGGAACAGGCGGTCGAGGCCGATCAGGGTCGAGAGCACCGCGGCGAGCCAGAGGATGGCCGGGCCGATCCGCGAGAGCAGGTTGAGGTCCGGGCCGAGGGCGAACGGAACCAGGGCGACGATCATCAGGAAGAACACGAGGGAGAGCGCCCCCGAACCGCCGACGCGGGCGGCGAGCGCGAGGTCGCGGGCGACGAGGGCCCTGAGGGCGCGCATCACCACCAGACCTCGTCGGCCGCGGCCGCCGGAGCGGCCTGCGTCGATGCAGCGGGCGCCTCGATCCGCAATTCCCGGGCGTCGACGAGGCCGAGGGCCTGGTGCGTCGTTGCGATGACGAGGCCGCCCGCCGCACGGTGCCGCGCCATCATTCCCGCCAGGACCTCCTGTGAGGCCGCATCGAGGGCGGCCGTCGGTTCGTCGAGGAGCCAGAGCGGACGTCGGCAGACCAGGAGGCGGGCCAGCGCGACCCGCCGGCGCTGGCCGGCGGAGAGATAGGCCACGGGGAGGCGCAGGGCGTGGCCGAGGCCGAGTTCCTCCAGGGCCGCCTGCGGGCTCGCGGTCGGTGCGCCGAGGAGGTCGCGGGCGAAGGCGAGGTTCTCTTCCGCCGTCAGCGGGCTCTTCAGCCCGTCGCGATGGCCGACCACGTGCAGGCACTCGGACAGGGTCGCCTCGCCGACCTCGCTCGCCGTGACGGTTCCGGCCTCGGGCTTGAGCCGGCCGGCCAGCACCGCGAGCAGCGTCGACTTGCCGGCCCCGTTCCGCCCGGTGACCATCAGCGCCTCCCCCGGCCCGAGGGCGAAGGACAGGTCCGAGAAGATGCGGCGGCCGAAGCGGCGGACGGCGAGGTCTTGAGCGGTCAGCCGCACGGGGGGTCCTGAATCATGAGCCTCATCGAACCAGCGACCGGCAGACGTCGCGGCGGTGGCCGATCTTGATCACGAGCATGCGCAGGGCGTCGTCCTCGATCGCGGCGATCACGCGAACGTCGCCGATCCGGTCTTTCCAGAAGTTGCCGAGCCGAGAGCCCTTCAGAGCTTCGCCAATGACACGCGGATCGTCCAGTGGCGAGCCCGGTCGCGCAGAAAACTCCGGCTGCGCCGGGCCGCCGCGCGATCGACACGGGCGAGTCCGCGCTCCGCGGAACGCTCGAACTCAATCCGGCAGACCGGAGCGCGACAGCAGGTCATCCAGGGGAACGGCATCCCTCGCGCCGCTGCGGACCGCCGCGAGGCGCATCTCGGCGTCCTCAAGATCCTCCAGGTTTTCCAGGGTTTCCAGGTGTTCGAGAATGGCGTCCCCGGCGTGATCGTCCTAGCTCCGGACTGTACGCCGGGCCGGCGCCTCCAGGCGGTCTTCGATCTCGGGCGGCAGGCGCAGAGCGCGCATCTGTGTCTCCATCGGATTGCCGGAGCCTAGCAGGGGGGGCCTCGGTTGGCGAAGAGGCGTCCGAACAGATCTCACCCGGTGTCAGGGCACCGGTAGCGGCCAGTTTCGAAGTGTTCTATAACGCGCGCAGGCTGCGCCGCGCGAGATTTCAGGGCGTCCAAATCGCCCTTCGCGCAACACCCTATCCGGGCACCCCCGGGGCGGCGCGCGCTTCATAGCGCTCCCAGCCGAACACGTGTTTTCGTGGCGCAGGTTATGCCTGCGCGTGTTCGACCAACCGCTCACGAGGAATTATAACGCCGTGGCATCGCTCGACAGCTTCCAGTCTCGCCAGACCCTCACCGTCGGAGACAAGTCCTACACCTACTACTCGATTCCCCATGCCGAGAAGTCCGGCCTCGCCGACGCCACCGCGCTGCCCTTCTCGATGAAGGTGCTGCTCGAGAACCTGCTGCGCTTCGAGGACGAGCGCTCGGTCAAGAAGGACGACATCTCCGCCACCGTCGCTTGGCTCGGCAACAAGGGGAAGACCGAGACCGAGATCGCCTTCCGCCCCTCCCGCGTGCTGATGCAGGACTTCACCGGCGTGCCCGCGGTGGTCGACCTGGCCGCGATGCGCGACGCCATGGTGGCTCTGGGCGGCGACCCGCAGAAGATCAACCCGCTGGTGCCGGTCGACCTCGTGATCGACCACTCGGTGATCGTCGACGAGTTCGGCACCCCGAAGGCGCTGGCCGACAACGTCGCGCTGGAATACTCGCGCAACGGCGAGCGCTACACCTTCCTCAAGTGGGGCCAGTCGGCCTTCGACAACTTCTCCGTCGTGCCGCCCGGCACCGGCATCTGCCACCAGGTGAACCTCGAGTTCCTGTCGCAGACGGTCTGGACGAAGTCGGAAGACGGCACCGAGCTCGCCTATCCGGACAGCCTCGTCGGCACCGATTCGCACACCACCATGGTCAACGGCCTCGCGGTCCTCGGCTGGGGCGTCGGCGGCATCGAGGCCGAGGCCGCGATGCTCGGCCAGCCGCTCTCGATGCTGATCCCCGAGGTCATCGGCTTCAAGCTGTCGGGCAAGCTGCCCGAGGGCACCACGGCCACCGACCTCGTGCTCACCGTGACCCAGATGCTGCGCAAGAAGGGCGTGGTCGGCAAGTTCGTGGAGTTCTACGGCCCCGGCCTCGACGACATGGCGGTGGCCGACCGCGCCACGATCTCCAACATGGCCCCCGAATACGGCGCCACCTGCGGCTTCTTCCCCATCGACCAGAAGACCATCGACTTCCTCAAGGTCACCGGCCGCGCCGACGACCGGATCGCCCTGGTGGAGGCTTACGCCAAGGCGCAGGGCATGTGGCGCGACGCGGCCACGCCGGACCCGGTCTTCACCGACACGCTCGAGCTCGACATGGGCGACGTGCGCCCGTCGCTCGCCGGCCCCAAGCGTCCGCAGGACCGGGTGCTCCTCGACGGCGCCAAGCCCGGCTTCGCGCAGTCGATGGAGACTGAGTTCAAGAAGGCCGCCGACATCGCCAGGCGCTACCCGGTGGAGGGCGCCAACTTCGACATCGGCCACGGCGACGTGGTGATCGCTGCCATCACGAGCTGCACCAACACCTCGAACCCGAGCGTGATGATCGGCGCCGGCCTCCTGGCCCGCAACGCCGTCGCCAAGGGCCTGCGCTCCAAGCCCTGGGTGAAGACCTCCCTGGCGCCCGGCTCCCAGGTGGTGGCCGAGTACCTCGAGAGCGCCGGCCTGCAGAAGCCCCTCGATGCCCTGGGCTTCAACCTGGTCGGCTTCGGCTGCACCACCTGCATCGGCAACAGCGGCCCCCTGCCGGTCCCGATCTCGAAGGCCATCAACGACAACGACGTCGTCGCCGCCGCCGTGCTCTCCGGCAACCGCAACTTCGAGGGCCGCGTGAACCCCGACGTGCGGGCGAACTACCTCGCCTCGCCGCCGCTGGTCGTCGCCTACGCGCTGGCCGGCTCGATGCAGATCGACATCACCACCGAGCCCCTGGGCACCGGGTCTGACGGCCAGCCCGTCTTCCTGAAGGACATCTGGCCCTCGAGCGCCGAGGTGCAGGCGTTCATCGAGGCCAACATCACCTCGACCCTGTTCAAGTCCCGCTACGCCGACGTGTTCGGCGGCGACGACTACTGGAAGGCCGTCGAGGTCACCGAGGCCGAGACCTTCAAGTGGGATTCGACTTCCACCTACGTGCAGAACCCGCCCTACTTCGTCGGCATGCAGAAGACCCCGGCGCCGGTGGAAGACGTGGTCGACGCCCGCATCCTCGGCCTGTTCCTCGACTCGATTACCACCGACCACATCTCGCCGGCGGGCAACATCCGGGCGAACTCCCCGGCGGGCGCCTACCTGCAGGAGCATCAGGTCCGGGTGCAGGACTTCAACCAGTACGGCACGCGGCGCGGCAACCACGAAGTCATGATGCGCGGCACCTTCGCCAACATCCGCATCAAGAACCAGATGGTCCGCGACGCGTCCGGCACCGTGGTCGAGGGCGGCTGGACGCTGTTCCAGCCCTCGGGCGAGCGGGTGTTCATCTACGACGCCGCGCAGAAGTATCAGGCCGAGGGAACCCCGCTCGTCGTGTTCGCCGGCAAGGAGTACGGCACCGGCTCGTCGCGCGACTGGGCGGCCAAGGGCACCAAGCTCCTGGGCATCCGCGCCGTGGTGGCCGAGAGCTTCGAGCGCATCCACCGCTCGAACCTCGTCGGTATGGGCATCGTGCCCCTGGTTTTCCAGGGCGAGATGTCCTGGGCCTCGCTGGGCCTCAAGGGGGATGAGACGGTCTCGATCCGGGGCCTGTCGGGCGACCTGAAGCCGCGCCAGACCATGATCGCCGAGATCACCTCCGCGGACGGCACGAAGCGGGAGGTCCCGCTGACCTGCCGCATCGATACCCTCGACGAGCTCGAGTACTTCCGCAACGGCGGCATCCTGCCCTACGTCCTGCGTTCGCTGGCGGCGTAAGCCTCCCCAGCCTCTGCGGACCGCGAGTCTGAGGCCTCGCCCGGAAGGGTGGGGCCTTTTTCCGTTCCAGAGGCCTTGCAAAATTTCACTCAGGTTAACAAATCGACGTAAATCAGACCTAGAGTTTGATTTGCATCGGAGGTCCCCGTTGGCCGCCGTGAACCGAGGAGCGAAGCGATGTCGGCGTTGTCTTACCCCTGCTACAAGATCAAGAAGGGCGTTCGGGGGCATTGGTACTGGATCTACTACGCCAAGAACGGCGAGGAGATTTCCAAGAGCAGCGAGAGCTACGTGGCGAAGGCGGATTGCCTTCATGGCCTCAAGCTCAACAAGGCTTCGGGCAACGATCCGATCTACGAGGTCTGAGACGACGGGCCGATGCGCCGTCAGGGCACGCTGCGGCGTCCCGCAGTAGCGTGCCCCCCGCATCCGGCTTGACGCCACGGCGCGCCCGGTCGAAACCGCGAGGCATGACGATGCGCCCCATCCTCCTGACCCACGCGACGCTCTGCGACCCGGCCACGGGCCGCCAGGCGCCCGGCCACGTCCTCGTGCGCGACGGCCTGATCCAGGAGGTCGGCTGGGGGCCCCTCGCCGGGGTGCCGGACGAGGCCGAGACCGTCGATTGCGGAGGCCACGTTCTCAGCCCCGGCCTCATCGATCTGCGGGCCTTCGTGGGCGAGCCCGGCGCCGAGCATCGGGAAACCCTGGCCAGCGCCAGCGCGGCGGCGGCGGCCGGCGGCGTCACGACCCTGGTCTGCATGCCGGATACCAATCCGGTCATCGATGGGCCGGCCATCGTCGACTTCGTGCTGCGCCGCGCCCGCGACACGGCCAGCGTCCACGTCCTGCCGGCCGCCGCCATCACCAAGGGCCTCGCCGGTCAGGAAATGACCGAGTTCGGCCTGCTGCAGGAGGCCGGTGCCGTCGCCTTCACCGACGGCCTCAAGGCCGTGACCAATGCCCAGGTCATGCGCCGCGCGCTGACCTATGCCCGCGACTTCGGTGCCCTGCTGATGCAGCACTTGGAGGAGCCGGACCTCGTCGGCGACGGCGTGATGAACGAGGGCGAGATGGCCTCCCGCCTCGGGCTCCTCGGCATCCCACGCGAGGCCGAGACGGTGATGCTGGAGCGCGACATCCGCCTCGTGCGCCTCACCGGCGCCCGCTACCACGCCGCGATGATCTCCTGTGCCGATTCGATCGAGATCGTGCGCCGGGCCAAGGCGGACGGGTTGCCGGTCACCTGCGGCGCCTCGGTGAACAACCTGGTCCTGAACGAGGGTGACATCGGGCACTACCGCACCTTCTGCCGGCTCTCGCCGCCCCTGCGCCACGAGACCGACCGCCTCGCCCTGGTGGCCGGCCTCAACGAGGGCGTGATCGACGTCATCGTCTCCGACCACAACCCGCAGGACGTCGAGACCAAGCGCCTGCCCTTTGCGGAGGCCGCGGACGGGGCGCTGGGGATCGAGACGCTGCTCGGCGCGGCCCTGCGGCTGGTTCATACCGGCGACGTCACCCTGCCGCGCCTGCTGGCCGCCCTGAGCGCCAGCCCGGCGGCGCTCCTCGGACGACCGGCCGGACGCCTCGCAGCCGGCGCGCCCGCCGACCTGGTGCTGATCGATCCGGACCTGCCCTACGTCATCGACAAGCGCGCGCTGAAGTCCCGCTCGAAGAACTCACCCTTCGACGAAGCGCGCCTCCAGGGGGCCGCCATCCTGACGATGGTGGCGGGCCGCATCGTCTTCCGCGCCCCCGCCGAGACCGAGGCCGCCGCGTGATCACCCTGGATACCCTGCCCTGGACCCTGCTGCTGGCCGCGCTGGCGGGGGGCTACCTTCTCGGCTCGATCCCGTTCGGATTGATCCTGACCCGCTTTGCCGGGCTCGGCGATGTGCGGGCGATCGGCTCCGGCAACATCGGCGCCACCAACGTGCTGCGCACCGGGCGCAAGGGTCTTGCGGCCGCGACGCTGCTGGGCGACGCCCTGAAAGGCACGCTGGCGGTGCTCCTCGCCGGCCGCTTCGGGCTGGAGGCGGCCCTCGTCGCCGGCCTCGGCGCCTTCCTGGGGCACCTGTTCCCGGTCTGGCTCGGATTCAAGGGCGGGAAGGGAGTGGCGACCTTCCTCGGCGTCCTCCTGGCGCTGAGCCCCCTCGGCCTCCTGGCCTTCGCCGCCATCTGGCTCGGCCTCGCCTTCACGCTGAAATACTCCTCCCTCGCGGCCCTGGCGGCCTCGGGCCTGACGCCCCTCGTCCTGTGGGCCCTGGGACAGCCTGCGGTTGCAGTCCTGTTTCTCCTGCTCGCCATCCTGCTATGGTGGAAGCACGCGCCCAACATCCGTCGGCTGATCGACGGGACCGAGGGGCGCATCGGGCAGAAGGGCTGAGGCTCGCCGCCCGCTCCGGGAGGGGAGGGCGATGCAGCTCACCGATGCCCAGCGTCTCGACTGGCTGCGCCTGATCCGCAGCGAGGGCATCGGCCCGCGCAGCTTCCGCACCCTGGTCAACCGTTTCGGCGGCGCCGGTCCGGCGCTGGACGCCCTGCCGAACCTCACCGGCCGCAGCGGCCGGCGCATAACGCCGCCGAGCCGGGCCGAGGCCGAGGCCGAGCTCCACGCGGCCAGTCGCCTGGGCGCCCGCCTGGTCGCCTTCGGGGAGGCGGACTACCCGAAGCTGCTGCAGGCCGCCGATTCGGCGCCGCCGCTGATCGCGATCCGGGGCGAGGCCGCGATCCTGAATCGCCCGGCCATCGCCATCGTCGGCTCGCGCAACGCCTCGGCGGCCGGCCTCGCCTTTACCGAGCGCCTCGCCCGCGGGCTCGGCGACGCCGGTCTCGTCGTGGTCTCGGGTCTGGCGCGCGGCATCGATGCCCGCGCCCATCGGGCCGCCCTGGCGCCCGGCACCGTGGCGGTGCTGGCGGGGGGACAGGATCGGATCTACCCGGCCAACCATGCCGCCCTCGTGGAGGCGATCCTGGAGGCGGGCGGGGCGGTGCTGGCCGAGATGCCGATGGGGTGGGAGCCGCGCGGCCGCGACTTTCCCCGGCGCAACCGCATCATCTCCGGCCTCGCCTACGGCACCGTCGTGGTGGAGGCCGCCCGCCGCTCGGGCTCGCTGATCACCGCCCGCTTCGCCCTGGAGCAGGGCCGCGAGGTCTTCGCCGTGCCGGGCTCTCCCCTGGACCCGCGGGCGGAAGGCACCAACGACCTGATCCGCCAGGGCGCGACCCTGGTCTCCGACGCCACCCACGTCACCGACGTCATCGCCCCGCTGCTGGCGGGCGGCGCCGATGCGCGCAGCGTCGACGCCCTGGCCGTCGACCGGCCGGACCTCGCCGACGCGCCGATCTTCTGGGACGAACTCGACGTCGACGGCATCGTGCTGCCGCTCCCCGCCGAAGATTTCGCCCCACCGGAGCCGACCGACGACCGCGCCCGTCTCATCGCCTATCTGAGCCCGACCCCGATCGGGACCGACGAGCTGGCGCGCACCGCCGGCCTCAGCGTCCGCGTCGTCCAGACCACCCTGCTCGAGCTGGAGCTCGACGGGCGCATCGAGCGCCACGGCAGCGGATCGGTGTCCCTGGTGGGGTGAGGGCCGTCAGACGGGTGCCCCCGAGTCCTTCGGGACGGCGGCGTTCGACGGCGCCCGCTCCCGGCCACGGACACCGCATCAGGCGTCGTCGTCGGGCTCCTCCTCGCCCAGGGCGCGGCGCATCTGGTCGAGGCAGCCCTGCAGGATGTAGGCGGCGGCCAGCATGTCGACGACCTCGCCGCGCTTGGCCCGCGAGGCATCCGCCGCGATGAGCGCGCGGGTGACGGCGGCGGTGGAGAGGCGCTCGTCGCAGTAGAGGACGGGCAGGGGCAGCAGCGGCTTCATGTTGCGCACGAAGGAACGGGTCGACTGGACCCGTGGGCCCTCGCTGCCGTCCATGTTCAGGGGCAGGCCGATGACGAGGCCACCGACGGCATGCGTCTCGCACAGCATCCGCAGGCGCGCGACGTCCGGGGTGAACTTCACCCGCCGGATGGTCTCCAGGGGCGAGGCGATCTGGCGCCCGACATCCGACAGGGCGAGCCCGATCGTCTTGGTGCCGAGATCGATCCCGATCAGGCGGGGGCCGCCCTGCGACGCCTCCGCGAAGGCCCGCATCTCGGCCTCGTCCATGTCCGTCGCTCTCCCGTGCCAGCGCCCCTCCTGCGCGATCCGGCCCCGGCCGGCAAGGGGCTCCTCGCGGATCAGTGCAGGCCGGTCGAACCTTCGGTGCCGTCGCCGACGAAGCTGGCGGGGAGGGGCTCGGCGCCCATGCCGAGGATGCCGCGCACGGCCGCGCCCTGGCTCCGCCGCATCAGGTCGACGAGGTCGGCCCCGCCGAAGCGCACCGATTCGAGGTCGGCGCCCAGGACCCAGATCTCGTACTCGTCGCGCCCCGGCACCACGTCCCAGAACAGGAACTCGCCAGCCTCGGAGCGCCCGAAGAAGCCGGCCCGCTCGATGACGGTCGGATCGTCGCCCTCGACCTCGAAGCGATGCTCGGGACGGTCGCCGAGGACGGAGGCGATGCTGTGGGCGATCAGCTCGGAATGGGCGACGAGGTCCGTCTCGGGTGCTTCGCTCGGGACCGCCACCCGGAAATAGCCGTTGGCGAGCCCTGCCCCGAGGGTCCGGCAGAAGGTGCGATAGCTCTCGGGCAGGCCGTAGCCGAGCTCCGCCTCTGCCCGGTCGAGGGCCGCCTCGGTGGCGACCGGCCCCGGCGCACAGGGCGAGAACACCGTCTCCCACATGAATCTGATCTCCAGCTCGCCGTTAACCTTGAAGAAACGTTGTCATAGCCTTGCGGGGACCGGATCGGCCAGAGCAGGGTTAAAGAACCGTTAAGACGCTGAAAGCCGACCGCATGCCCCTACCGCCCCGCGCGACCCCGCCCGCCCCACGCCGGATGCCCCTGCGGCACAAGCTGATGCTGGCCCTGGCCTGCGAGATCCTGCTCGTCGGGTTCCGGCAGGCGGATCGCGGGCCGGCGCGGGCCGGGATCCTGATAGAATCGCCGGTGCTGCCGCATCACGCGATCGCCTGAGACGCCGGGGCCGCGTTCCCGATCCGGTACGCGCCTGGCCTCGCCGTTGCGAGCGCGGGAAGGCGGGTGCTATAGCCCGGCCCGACGCTCCATCGCCCGCGGAACCCCGCCGGCCTCGGATGGCCCCTGAGGATCTGAAGACAGCATGTCGGTCGACGCAACGACGGTGAGGCGCATCGCGCACCTGGCGCGCATCGCGGTGAGCGAGGACGAGGTCGCCCCCCTGCAGGGCGAGTTGAACGCGATCCTGGCCTTCGTCGAGCAACTCGGCACGGTCGACGTGACGGGGGTCGAGCCGATGACCTCGGTTACGCCGATGGCCATGAAGAAGCGCGAGGACGTGGTCACCGACGGGGCCAAGGCCGACGCCATCGTGGCCAACGCGCCCGAGACCGAGGACCACTACTTCCTCGTGCCGAAGGTCGTCGAGTAGGCGTACGCGCCGCCGACCTCCAAACCCGGCCGCCCCGAGGGACGGTCCGCCCGGCGCCCGAACGGCGACGGCGGCGGTGCCCCGGGACCCACCAGGACGAGCGCCCAGGACTCTCCCACCCATGACCTCTCTGAACGAACTCACCCTGGCGGAGGCCCGCGACGGGCTCAAGGCCAAGGACTTCTCCGCCACCGACCTGACCCGCGCGCATCTCGACGCCATGGAGAAGGCGCGGGGACTGAACGCCTACCTCGTCGAGACGCCGGACCGGGCCCTGGCCATGGCGCAGGCGGCCGACGGGCGGATCGCCTCCGGACAGGCCCGTCCGCTGGAGGGCATTCCCCTCGGGATCAAGGACCTGTTCTGCACCGAGGGCGTGGCGACCACCGCCGGCTCGAAGATCCTCGAGGGCTTCACGCCCGCCTACGAATCGGCCGTGACCGCCAATCTCTGGCGCGACGGCGCGGTGATGCTCGGCAAGCTGAACCTCGACGAATTCGCCATGGGCTCGTCCAACGAGACCTCCGCCTACGGCGACGTGGTCTCGCCCTGGCGCCGCGCCGGATCGGACGCCAAGCTGGTGCCGGGCGGCTCGTCGGGCGGCTCGGCGGCGGCGGTGGCCGCCCATCTCTGCCTCGGCGCCACCGCGACCGATACCGGCGGCTCGATCCGCCAGCCCGCGGCCTTCACCGGCACCGTGGGCATCAAGCCGACCTATGGCCGCTGCTCGCGCTGGGGCACGGTGGCCTACGCCTCCTCCCTCGACCAGGCGGGCCCGATCGCCCGGACGGTGCGCGATTGCGCGATCCTGCTCGGCTCGATGGCCGGCCAGGATGCGCGCGACACCACCTGCGCCGACCTGCCCGTGCCGGACTTCGAGGCCGCCGTCGCCCGCGGCGTGAAGGGGCTGACCATCGGCATTCCGAAGGAGTACCGGGTCGAGGGCATGTCGGCCGAGATCCAGGCGCTCTGGGACCGGGGCGCCGCCATGCTCCGGGACGCCGGCGCCACGGTGCGGGAGATCTCGCTGCCGCACACCCCGTACGCGCTTCCGGCCTACTACATCGTCGCGCCGGCGGAAGCCTCCTCCAACCTCGCCCGCTACGACGGCGTGCGCTACGGCCTGCGGGTGCCCGGCAAGGACATCGCCGGCCTCTACGAGAACACCCGCGCCGCCGGCTTCGGCCGCGAGGTGAAGCGCCGCATCATGATCGGCACCTACGTGCTCTCGGCGGGCTACTACGACGCGTACTACGTGCGCGCCCAGCGCATCCGCACCCTGATCAAGCGCGATTTCGAGCAGGCCTACGCCTCCGGCATCGACGCGATCCTCACCCCCGCGACCCCGTCGGCGGCCTTCGGCATCGGCGAGAAGGGCTCGGGCGACCCGGTCGAGATGTACCTGCAGGACGTGTTCACCATCACGGTGAACATGGCGGGCCTGCCCGGCATCTCGGTGCCGGCCGGTCTCGACGCCCAGGGGCTGCCCCTCGGGCTCCAGCTCATCGGCCGGCCCTTCGACGAGGAGACGCTGTTCGCCGCCGCCCAGGTGATCGAGGACGCCGCCGGGCGGACCAGGCTGCCGGCCGCGTGGTGGGCATGAGGCGCGCCCGATGACGGTCCCGGTCTATCCCTTCGACGTCTGGATCTGGGCCGCCTTCGATCCGGTGCTGATCGCCATCGCCCTGGTGATGGGCTGGAAGTCGGACCAGTTCGTGAAGGTCATCCTCGTGTCGCTGATGGCCTTCGCGATCTCGGTGCTGGTGTCCTGGGCTGTCACCGCGATCGGCATTCCCTGGCCGGCGCCGGTGAGCCACGACGGGCCGACCTTCTTCCCCGTGCGCTGGATCGCTGGCTTCCTGTGGGGCACCGTGGGCTTCCTGGCGCACCAGCTCTACCGCCTGCGCGCTTGACCGCGCAGGCGGGCCCTTCCACCTTTTCCGGCGCGCAGCCGCGCCACGCACCCTTTCCGGCGCATCCCCGCGCCCCGCAACGCTGAATTCGGGCCATCATGACCGCTGCCGTGAACCCCAAGAAGCTCATCAAGGGCGGCCTGCACGACTGGGAGGTCGTGATCGGCATGGAGATCCACGCCCAGATCACGAGCCGCTCCAAGCTGTTCTCCGGCGCCTCCACCGCGTTCGGCGGCGAGCCGAACGACCACGTCTCCCTGGTGGACGCGGCGATGCCCGGCATGCTGCCCGTCATCAACCAGGAATGCGTGGCCCAGGCCGTGCGCACCGGCCTCGGGCTGAAGGCGCAGATCAACCACCGCTCGGTGTTCGACCGGAAGAACTACTTCTATCCGGACCTGCCGCAGGGCTACCAGATCAGCCAGTTCAAGGACCCGATCGTCGGCGAGGGCGAGGTGCTGGTCGATCTCCCCGACGGCGAGTCGATCACCGTGGGCATCGAGCGCCTGCACCTGGAGCAGGATGCCGGCAAGTCCCTGCACGACCAGAACCCGACCCAGAGCTTTGTCGACCTCAACCGCTCCGGCGTCGCCCTGATGGAGATCGTCTCGCGGCCGGACCTGCGCTCGTCGGAGGAGGCGCGCGCCTACGTGACCAAGCTGCGCACCATCCTGCGCTACCTCGGCACCTGCGACGGCGACATGGAGAAGGGCTCGCTCCGCGCCGACGTCAACGTCTCGGTAAGGAAAGTCGGTGACCCGCTCGGCACGCGCTGCGAGATCAAGAACGTCAACTCGATCCGCTTCATCGGCCAGGCGATCGAGACCGAGGCCCGGCGCCAGATCGCGATCATCGAGGATGGCGGCACGATCAGCCAGGAGACCCGCCTGTTCGATCCGGGCAAGGGCGAGACCCGCTCCATGCGCTCGAAGGAAGAGGCGCACGACTACCGCTACTTCCCGGACCCGGATCTGCTGCCGCTGGAATTCGACCAGGCCTACGTCGATGCCCTGGCCGCCGGCCTGCCCGAGCTGCCCGACGCCAAGAAGGCGCGCTTCATCGAATCCTACGGGCTGTCGCCCTACGATGCCGGCGTGCTCATCGCCGAGCGCGCCTCGGCCGACTACTTCGAAGCAGTGGCCAAGGGCCGCGACGGCAAGGCCACGGCGAACTGGGTCATCAACGAGCTGTTCGGGCGCCTGAACAAGGAGGGCCACAGCATCGAGTCCAGTCCGGTCTCGGCCGACCAGCTCGGCGCCATCGTCGACCTCATCGGCGAGGGCGTGATCTCGGGCAAGATCGCCAAGGACCTGTTCGAGATCGTCTGGTCCGAGGGCGGCGATCCGCGCCAGATCGTCGATGCGCGCGGCATGAAGCAGGTCACCGACACCGGCGCGATCGAGGCTGCCGTGGACGAGATCATCGCCAAGAACCCCGACAAGGTCGCCCAGGCCCGTGAGAAGCCGACCCTCCTCGGCTGGTTCGTCGGCCAGACCATGAAGGCGACCGGCGGCAAGGCCAATCCGGCGGCGGTGAATGCGCTGCTGAAAGCGAAGCTCGGGATCGAGTAGCGATCGGGCCTGTATTCCGCGCGTCGGACAGCCGCGGCCGGAACCGTTTGGCGAACCGGCCCGTCCGGCTTGGCGATGCGTGCATCGTCCGCTGAGAGCCCGTGCTGCCTTCGGGCGCGGGACCGGCCTTCCTCAGCGTGACGGTCGCGGTCCGTCGGCGCCCGAACCCCCGCTCATACGCTCCCGCTCATGGGTCGAGCCGCTCGCGCGGAAGCGCAGCGGCGACGTGTCGAGATGAATGTTCTCATGGGATTCCGGCGCGACGCGCACCAGCCTGTGTTGGGAAAACTGGCGGCGGAAGCGGCCGAGGTGGGGCCTGGTGCATGTCTGAAGTCGTGCCGTGATGGCCGCTTCTGCGCCCCGGAGACCGCTTCCGTCCCGTAATTCGCGTGTGCGCTGCTCAACGTCCAGGTCGAATCAGCCCTGGATGATCGCCGCAGCCGCCTGCTGGGGTGGAGTCATTCCAACATCTCCTGCGTCCGGTCGGTCGTGATCGTTATCCGATCAAGGCCTCCTCGTTGCTTGAGCTGTGCTTTGCCGTCGAAGCACCACATCAAGGTGCGACCGGATCGTGAATGCGTCAAGAGCCTATTTGCATGATTTCGCGACTGTATTCATTCCCATCGCCACAGCCTTAAAATATCCTGTCGCGGCAGTCGCTTGGGCACGGCTGCAACCCCTCGCCATGGCGCAACAGCCTACGGGGTGGGGGCCGCGGCTCCGGGGAAGCGGCTGCGCAGGCGTGCGAGCCAGTCCTGCCGATGCGTGCCGGGCTCGCCCACCGAGACGGTGGCGGTCATGCCGGCGACCAGGGTGACGCCCTCGGGCACCGCCTCGATGCGGATGCGCACCGGCACCCGCTGGGCGAGGCGGACCCAGGTGTAGACCGGGTCGACGTTGGGCAGGCCCTGGGTGCTCGCGGTGGCGTTGGCGGTGCTGATGCCGAGGGTGATACTCTCCACCGTGCCACGGATCAGCGGGTCGTAGCCCAGGAGCTCGGCCGAGACCGGATCGCCCACGTGGATATGGGCCATCTTGGTCTCCTCGAAGTACCCGTCGATCCAGAAGGAATCGGTGTCGATGATGGCGATGTTGACCGCGCCGGTGGTGGCATAGTCGCCAGGGCGCAGCAGGAGGTTCGTCACCCGGCCATTCACCGGCGAGCGCACCTGGGTGCGCTGGAGGTTGGTCTTGGCTTGAGAGAGCTGCGCCTTGGCCGAGGCCACCGCCGCCTCGGCGATCTTGGCGGTGCCCGCATATTGCTGCTTCTCCTCCACCGAGGTCGAGAGGGTGGTCAGCGCCTCGCGCCGGGCGGCCTGGGTCCGCTTGACCTGGAGGTCGGCCTCCCGGTTGTCGAGCTCGGCCTGGGCCGAAGTCACCGAGACCTCGAAGTCGAACGGATCGATCACATAGAGGATGTCGCCCTTCTTCACGGTCTGGTTGTCGGCGACGCGCAGCTCTGTGATCTGGCCCGAGACCTGGGGCGCCACGCTGGCGACCTGCACGCGCACCCTTCCGTCGCGGGTCCAGGGAGCGGTCACGTAGAACTGCCAGACGAGGGCTGCCGCCACGAAGGCGCAGGCCAGGATGAGTCCGGTGATCAGCAGGCGCAGCACCCGGCGCCCCCGGCCGGGCGCGCGGGGGCGGGTATCCGGCGCAGCACGGGGGCGGCTGTCGGAGCCTGTGGCAGCGGTCTCGGCGGGCGGGTCTTGAGCCATGGTCACAGGAACACGATCAGGAGAGCGAGGATGCAGACGTAGAGGCCGGCTTCCGCCAGGGGTGGGTTGGCGACGTAGCGGGCGATGCGCAGGCGCGCGAAGATCAGGCGCAGCCCCACGAGGATCGCCAGTGCGCCGGCGGCGTAGGCCACGAAGGGCGAGAGCATCACGCCGCCGAGATCGAGGTCGCTGCGCATCAGGCGACTTGAATGCCGAGGCGCCGCAGGAAGCGCCCCTGGCCCTCGGCAACGTGGGCGGCGGTTGCGAGGTCGCTCACCGCCCGGGCAAGGTGCAGGCGCGTGGCCGGATCGGCCTGTCCGCCGGCGGCGAGAAGGGCCGCAGCGGCCTCCCGCATCCGGCCGACATCGACGCTCGCGAGGGCCGCGCCGGCCCGGCCGGCGACCGACGCCAGGGCGTCGTCCCGGGCGAGACCGCGCAGCTGCGCCTGGGCGCGGGCGGCGGCCGACTCCATCCGGGCGAGGTCGAAGGCGCGGTCGAGGTTCGCCCGGCGCACGGCGGCGCTGCCCGAACTCCAGCGGGCGAATTGCAGCAGACGGTCGCTGTTGAGGCTGGTCCGCGTCGTGGCGTCGCCGCCTCGGCCCGCCAGGGCCTCGACCAGGGCGCGCCGGGCCGAATCGAGGGCGAAGGCGCGGTGACGGGCGTTGGAGACGGGAAGAATGACCCGGACGGTGCAGAAGAGGATCAGGGCCGCGAAGATCACCAGGAACGCGTTGGTGAGGAACCCCTGCGGGTCGTAGCTCTGGGGGTTGGCGGGCGAGAGCAGCACGGGGAAGAACACCAGCAGGATGAAACCGATGCCGAAGGTCGGCGGATTGAGGCTGAGGAAGCATGCGGCGAAGACCACCGGCGCTATGGCGATGGCCAGCAGGGGAAAGCCCTGGACGCCGGCGAGCGCCCCGAACAGCACGAGACCGGCGCAGAGGGCTGCCAGCGGCATGCCGATGAGCACGCCCTTGGCGAAGACGCGCGGGTCAGGGGTGATCGAGGAGAGCGAGCAGGTCGACGCCACCTGGACCAGGGCGAAGGAGGTCGCGGGCCATCCCGTGGCGACGAGCAGGAGAGCCGTGAGGCCGAAGGCGATCACCACTCGCATGGCGCCCCGAAGGGCTTCCGGCATGTCGCGGTGGGTCGGGAGCGGCACGTCGCGCAAGGGGCGTCCGCCATGGGCGAGGACGCAATGCCCGTCCACCGCGAAGGCGGCCGCCCGGGCAAAGTCGAGGGCGCGCTGCAGGGCGAGGATCGCGTCGAGGGGCTGGCCGCCCGTGCGTACCGCATCCTCGACGAGATCCGACAGGCGTGCCGCCGCCCGGACCGCGTCGGCCTCCGGCTCCGTGAGCCCGAGGCAGAGGGCGCGCGCCTCCACCACGGCGGGCGGCGGGGCCGGGAGACGGGCCACGGCCCCGCGAAGATGGCGGGCGGCCGCCGCCATGACGTAGAGCGCCGCGATGGCGCTGCGGGCCCCCGCGGCCCGGTCCGGCCCGTCGTCGAGTTCACCCGCGATGGCGCTGGCGTCGCCCCGCAGGGCGGCGATCTTGCGGATCAGCGCCGCGGTCCGCTCGGAGCCGGGATCGCCCTGGGTCAGGGTCTCGCGGGCGAAAGCCCGGGTCTCCGCGAGGGCGTCGCCGAGGGTGTCGCGCACGGTCCGCCAGATGCTCGGCGACCCGAGGGCGTCGTTGATGAAGGTGATCGCCACGATACCGAGCGTGATCGCGGCGACCCGGTCGACGGCCGCGTCGAAGGTGCTCTGTGGCGTATCGATATGGGCGATGGCGATGATCGCCACGGTGTAGCCCGACAGCATCGCCCCGTAGGCGCGGGTATCCTGCAGAAAGTGGGCGGTGAAGACGCACAGGCCGAGCCAGGTCGCGAAGGCGACCAGCAGCACCACCCGGTCCTGCGCGAACAGCGCCATCAGAACAATGGCCACGGCAGCGCCCACCAGGGTGCCGAGAAAGCGGTAGAGTGCCTTCGACAGGGCCTGCCCGCGCTTGGGCTGGGCCAGGATCGCCACGCAGACGGCCGCCGAGGAGGCGCTTGAGAGCTGCAGCCAGAAGGCCGCGTAGAGAGCCAGGACCATGGCGAGCCAGATCCGCACGGCGAAGGCCCAGGCGGCGGGCTTCGGGATCACGCGCTCGAGGGCGGCGAGGATCCGGTCCGGCAGGCGGGGCAGGCTGTCGGCGACGGTGCTCACCCCGGGACTCCGGCGGGCATCGCGTCGGAGGCACGCGCCGCGACCCGGGCCTGCCACAGACAGAGCAGCGGGGTGACGAGGAGTTCGACGGCCAGGGCGGCCAGCATCAGGAAGGACGGCAATCCCGTCAGAGCCCAGCCGAGGAGGCGGGCGAGCCCACCGAGAGCCACCACCAGGGTGAGGAAGCGGAACAGGGTGGTCTTGGCCTCGATGCCGGGCACGCAGGTCCAGAACAGGATGCCGATGCCCATGTGCAGGCCGGAGAGGTATCGGAAGTGGCTGTCGGCGGAGACGTCGACGAGGCCGCCGTGTCCGATCCCGTTCAGGCCGAACAGCACGCCGTAGAGACCGGAGGCCACCGGGACCAGGGCCATCACCGCCACCGCGCGCTGCAGCGCCTGCCGTTCCCGCATCGTCGCGTCCGTTCGGAATCCGCCTGTCAGGATCGGCAACCGGGACGGCCAGGCTTACGTTCCTTGGCGACCCGCGAAAGGGCCCGCCCGGTTCCGCACGGGATGTCGGCCGCCCGCGGAAGATCGCGCGCGGCCGGGTCGCCTCAGGCCTTCATCTGTTTCAGGCGCTTCACGCACTTGCTGTTTAACTATGCTGGTCTGGAGCCTGGAGAAAGCGTCGGGGCTACAAGAGCGGCATAATCTCGAGCCAGCAATGCGAACTCCGAACTTCCCACGATGCTTGCTCAGCTTACAACGATTTTCTCCTCAAGCTTCCGATCCACCGTTTGAACCGTTTCGTCAATTTGCGCGTTTGGCGCCCCAAGTTGATGCGAGATCAGCTTGACTAATAAGTCGACTCGCTCGATGAACGGCGCTCCATTCGCTACAGCCCGCGCGGCTGACGAGGGGTTTAGAAGGCTCTCTGCAGCCTTGGCATACTTCTCGAAGGGCACTTGATCCTGCGGATCTGCGCCTAAGCTTCGTGCGATAGCATCAACGTGCTCGTAGATAGCACGCGAATGTTCAAGGTCATTATGCACAGCATCACGGATTGACTGCATCCCATTCGGCGTGATGCAACGATAGTTCCCGGTCAGCAGCATCGACCATTTTGCCAGCGGGACAAAGAGCGATTCAAATACTTTGAGCTTGACTGGAACGTCCTGGCCGTCGAGTTGCACCGCATCGATGTCAGCTTCCAGCTCTTTCAGAAGCCGGCTGTGCATCTCGTTCGCGAACGGCGCCGCCTTGAAGTTCGTCGGTAGACCGACGTGCAGCACGTTAGCACCCTCGTCCGGTGGGCGGAACGCCTGGGGATCTGGTGAGCAGAGTGAGATCAGCCCCGGCTCGAAACGGTCCCACACACCTGCATTGGTGTAGGCCTCTGCCAAATCCATGTCGGCAAGCGCTGGGATCCGCTTGAGGTAGGGCAGGGGTGGCATATTCATCAGCGACAGACACGGGAGCTTTGCAGCAGCGACCTTGATCATCAGCACACGGATGGTGTGGTTGGTGTACTGCGGCTCCTGCATGGCGAGAACGACCAAGTCGTAGCGGGACACGTCAACCTGCTCCGGCGGAGCCGCGTCAACAGCGCCGGGCAGATCGCGCGACCGTATCGCCCGGTGTCCCGGCTCGTCACGGAACTTGATACGGACCTCAGTACCCTCACGATTGATGAGCTCAGCGGTCTTCCTGCGACAGACAAGGGTCACGTTATGACCGGCCAGCAGCAACTTCGTCGCGAGCAACGAGCCATACGAAGCGCCCAGGATCAGAATGTTACGTGGCATGCTTGCTCTCCCAGGAAATGCGGCCATGGTTGAGGGATGATGGCAGGCGGGCGCTGTTTCGACGAGGCATCAATGCTTCGATCCCGTCGTTTGTTGGACGGGGTCATATCGCAAGATGGATCCTAGGGCGGTGCGACAGTCGTTCGAGCGTGGCACGCCGGTGGAGACGCTCACGGGTACGGTGGAGCGCGTCACCTTCCACAATGTCGAGACCGGCTTCTGCGTGCTGAAGGTTCAGGCCCGAGGCAAGCGGGACCTCGTGCCGGTCATCGGGCATGCACCAGCCATCGGGGCAGGCGAGTGGATCACAGCGACTGGGATCTGGTTCTCGGACCGGCAGCATGGGCTTCAGTTCAAAGCTGAGACGCTCAAGGCGACTCCACCGACCGGGATCGAGGGCATCGAGAAGTACCTCGCCTCCGGCTACATGCGTGGCATCGGTCCAGCCATGGCTAAGCGCATCGTGGCGCTGTTTGGCGAGAACACCTTCGAGGTCATCGAGGCCGAGCCTGACCGCCTGAAGGAGGTCGGCGGCATTGGACCGAAGCGTGCCGAGCGCATCGTGAAAGGCTGGGCCGAGCAGAAGGCGGTGCGGGAGATCATGATCTTCCTGCACGCGCACGGCGTCGGCACCGCGCGAGCCGTGCGCATCTTCAAGACCTATGGACAGGAGTCCATCAAGGTCATGACAGAGGACCCATACCGGCTCGCACGGGACATTCGCGGCATCGGCTTCCGAACGGCCGATGCCATCGCCATGAAGCTCGGGCTGGAGAAGGAAGCGCCGCAGCGATTGAGAGCAGGCGTGTCGTTCGCGCTCCAGACTGCCATGGATGAGGGGCACTGTGGGCTGCCCACCGAGCGCCTTGCCGTGCTCGCCCAGAAGCTGCTGGAGGTGGAGGCTGACCTCATCCGCATCGCCATCGCCCTCGAGCTCCGCGGTGAGGACGTAGTCGCCGACACGGTGGATGGCGAGACCTGCATCTTCCTCAAGGGTCTTCACTCCTCCGAGCGGATCATCGCCGAGCGCCTGATCGATCGCGCCTCCGGTTCACCGCCTTGGCCTGAGATCGACCTCGGCAAGGCCCGCCCCTGGGTGGAGGGAAAGACCGGGAAGACACTCTCGCCCTCGCAGATCGAGGCCGTGCGGCTGATGCTTGCTTCCAAGCTCAGTGTGATCACCGGCGGCCCTGGCGTGGGTAAGACCAGCACGCTCGACTCCGTGCTGCGCATCCTCAGGGCCAAGGGCACTCAGGTGCTGCTCGCTGCACCCACGGGGCGTGCGGCCAAGCGCATGACCGAGCAGACCGGCCTGGAGGCAAAAACCATCCACCGCCTGCTGGAGATCGATCCCAAGCACGGCGGCTTCTCGCGCAACGAAGAGAACCCACTCGACTGCGATCTCCTCGTCATTGACGAGACCTCGATGGTGGACGTGCCGCTGATGAATGCCCTGCTGAAGGCAGTGCCGGACCGCGCTGGGCTGCTGCTCGTTGGGGATGTGGATCAGCTACCCTCAGTCGGACCAGGGCAGGTCCTAGCAGACGTGATCGCTTCTGGCCGCATACCGGTGGCGCGGCTCACAGAGGTCTTCCGGCAGGCGGCCGAGAGTCGGATCATCGTCAACGCCCACCGGATCAACTCAGGCCAGATGCCAGAAAGGCCCCGCCCCGGTGAGAAGGCGGACTTCTATCTCATCGAGATCGATGACCCAGAGGTCGGGGTCGCCAAGCTGATCGAGATCATAACAAATCGCATCCCACGCACGTTCGGCCTCGATCCCGTGCGAGATGTGCAGGTGCTGCCCCCCCAGCTGCGGGGCTCGCTCGGCTCGCGCAACCTGAACCACGAACTCCAGCGCGTGCTGAATCCAAACCCGCCTGCGCAGATTGAGCGCTTCGGCTGGCGCTTCGCGCCCGGTGACCGGGTGATGGAGACGCAGAACGACTACGACCGGGATGTCTTCAACGGTGACCTCGGCATGGTCACCGGCATCGACGAGGAGGAAGGGGCGGTGCTGGTCACCTTTGATGGGCGTGAGGTGATCTACCCGTTCGGCGAACTCGATACGCTGGTGCCCGCCTTTGCGACGACGATCCATAAAAGCCAAGGTTCGGAGTACCCGGCCGTGGTGATCCCGATTGTGACGCAGCACTTCAACATGCTCGCCCGGAACCTGCTCTACACGGGAGTTACAAGAGGTAAGCAGCTTGTCGTGCTGATCGGGCAGCGGAAGGCGATCGGTATGGCGATTCGAAGTGGACAGACGAAGCGCCGCTGGACGAAGCTGCATGAGTGGCTGGTCAACGACGCTACGCGTGCATCATTGCCGATTCTCGAAAAAAGCGGCTAATCCCTTCATTTGATTCAAGGCTCAAGCCTTTGTTGAAGCATATAGATTTTTCTACTGTCCATATACCGAACCGTATTATACTATTCTAGCCTGCATGAATTCCACTAGGCCTCATCGCTCTTCTGGCGGCAGCAGCGCGCGTGCTGCTAGATGCAGGAACGTCCCTGTCATGACGGCCCCAGCCCATATAGCGATCACGCGTACCGCCGTTGCGGCTGAGTTTGCTCCAAGACTGAAAGCGAGGAATGATCCGCACGTACCAGCGGTGATCACACCAGATGCTATTGTGTTCAGCCAGTTCGCTGACAAGCGACGGCGTTCTTCACTTTTCCTCATTGCCGTCACCTCACCCTTTAAACCTCCATGATAAGCATATTTTCCTATATTAGTGAAGCGTTTTGTGGGTTTTGACGCAGTGACGGGCCAACCCGTTATGCATGAGCTGTCGGCAGTTCTCCGACTCGCGTGGTGTAGCGCGGGCTGCGCATCTCGAACTTCGTCGACCAGGTCCGCTTCTCCGTCAGGCCGGCCCGAGCTGGCACGACAGCACCCCGGCCGAACCGCGCGTTGCAGGCGTCCATGGCCGCCATCAGCGGCGCGCTGCGCTCGCGGTCGAGTTGACCGATGAGCGCCCGCGGCGCGTCATCGAGCAGCTTCAGGTCGGTCGTGACCACGCCGGCCTTGCTGTAGCGCCACGGCCGATCGCCCGGCGCCTCGCGCCAGGTGCGCGCCACGCCGGCCTGTGCGGCCTTGATCAGCGCCATCGTATCGTTTGTCGCTTCAGGCAGCGTCACGGTGGTGGAGACGGACCGCATCGGGTCCCCTCGGTCGTGCTCGCTCGTGTGGTAGAAGACCGAGACATGCGTGGCCGCGAGGCCGCCGCGCCGCAGCTTCTCGCCGAGCCGCGTCGCATGCGTGGCCACCGCCTGCTCCAGGGTCTCGCGCTCGGTGATGCGCCGGGAGAACGATCGAGTCACCGCGCAACCCTTGCGCTGGGCCGGCATCAGTTCGAGCGGCAGGCATGCCAGCCCGCGCAGCTCGTAGATGATGCGCTCGCCCACCACTGTCATAGCCTTGCGCACTGGCCGCGGGTCGAGGTCGCGAAGGTCTGCCACCGTATCAACGCCGAGACCGATCAGCTTGCAGAGCGAGGCCCGGCCGATGCCCCAGACCTCGGCCACCGAGATCCGGCAAAGCCAGTGATCGTAGGCGACAGGGTCAGTCAGGTCGCAGACGCCGTCGAGATCCGGGATCGTCTTGGCAATGTGGTTGGCGAGCTTCGCCAGCGTTTTCGTCGGGCCGATGCCGACGCAGGTCGGGATGCCGGTCCAGGCCCGCACCGTGGAACGGAGGTCTCGCGCGAGTGCCACTCGATCTCGGTCCCGCACGTCCGAGAGGTCGAGGAAGCTCTCATCGATCGAGTAGATCTCCACCGCCGGCGAGAAGTCCCGGTAGACCGCGTTCGTGCGGGCGCTCATGTCGCCGTAGAGGGTGTAGTTCGAGGAGAAGACGCGCACCCCCTCGCGCTGGCACTGCTGGCGGATCTTGAACCAGGGATCGCCCATCTTGATGCCGAGGGCTTTGGCCTCTGCGGTTCGGGCAATGGCGCAGCCGTCGTTGTTGGAGAGCACGATCACTGGCACGCGGGCGAGCTTGGGGTCGAACACCCGCTCGCACGAGCAGTAGAAGCTGTTGCCGTCGATCAAGGCGATGGCCCGGCTCATCGCACCAGACCGGCGCGGGCCACGTGCCAGCGGATGGAGAAGCGGACCACGCCCCAGATCTCACCCTCGATCAGATCCTCGACGGCGAAGGCCGGCAGGTCGGGATTGTCGAAGGCAAGGCGCGCGACGTTGCCCTCGATGACGAGGCGCTTCAGGCTCATGGTGCCATCGACGATCGCCACCACGATGCTGCCGTTGCTGGGCTTGAGGCTGCGGTCGGCCACTGCCAGATCCCGGTCGAAGATGCCGGCCCCGCGCATGCTGTCGCCGGAGATGTTCCAGGCGAAAGTGGCGGGTGGGTTCGGCGCAAGCCAGCGCGGCAACTCAAGCTCACCTTCCAGGAAGTCGTCGGCTGGCGACGGGAAGCCGGCGCAGAGTGCGGCCCCCTGGATCGGGATGCGGACCGTCCCCGCGCTGCCCGCCGGCAACTCCGCGATCTGGAGCAGCTTCATCGGCTAGCGCCCGGGCTGATCGCGCCGTCGCGGATGTAGCCTCGTGAGATGAAGCGGCACTGCTGCGCGGTCTGACGCTCAGCTTCGTCTAGATCGGCGAGAGCATCGGCGATGACCTGGACGAGGGCAGCCCACGGATCGTTACAGGCAGCCGCAGCGTAGGCCTTTGCAATCTGCTCGGCCTCGGTGAGGGGTCGGTCGGCAATTCGTCCGTGCATCTTCGCCTCTCGCCTGATAGAACGAAAGAAGAACAAACACGGCGAATGGCCTCGGCTCAAGGCTCCGCCGAGGACAATCTGCCGGCGCTGTGCACGCTTGTGGATGACGGGATGAAAGGCGAATGCGAGCGGAGACTTACCGTTTCCACTGCACCGACGGTCACCATGCCGTGCTCGATTTGGCCGGTCGCTACCTACGGGCTCGGTCGGATCTGCGCGTGGAAGCGATGCGGGTTGCGCGCGGGATCATGGGCCGCTGCGCCGGCCGGCTCGACTGGTCGGCCTGGATCGTTGACGTGCACGACGCGGCCGGTCGGCGTGTGCTCATTCTGATGTTTGAGGAAGCAGGGCCGGCTTTGCGGGCGGCTTGAGGAGAGAACCTACAATGGCAATGAAGTCGACGTTCATGGTGCAGACGTTTGTGATCAAGCGGAAGCGGCTTGTGCCGGGCGACCGCGAGGTGTCGCCGACCGAAAGCGGCGCGCTGAAGAAGGCTGAAGCCATGGCTGGCCGGATGCCGGGCACGGCCGCTATCAAGGTCGTTGCTGATGACGAGACGGGTGAGCTCGAAGCCGCGACGATCCTTGGCCAGTTCGGCGAGGTCCCGGACGACTTCGCAGAGAGCCTTCAAGCAGCGTAAGCGCCTCGTGACCTGTGATCCGCGTGGTACCGATCGCTACGGCCGGGTTGTCGCCATCTGCCGAGCCGAAGCTGAGGATCTGAACGCTTGGATGGTCCGCCAAGGCCACGCCATCGCCTACCGGCGCTACGCCGAGGACTACGCCAACGCCGAGCACACTGCGTTGGCGCTGCGTCAGGACATCTGGGCTGGTACGTTCCCGGAGCCGTCTGAGTGGCGCCGGGAGAAGCGCGCTGGCGGCAAGCGTGCGCGGCCTGAGACCGTCACGCCGCCGAGCGGCTGCAACATCAAGGGCATCATCTCGGCCGGCGGCGAGCGGATCTACCACCTGCCTAACTCACGCGACTACGAGCGGACACACATCAACGACCGCGCCGGCGAGCGCAGGGTCTGCTTGGAGGACGAGGCGAGGGCAGCAGGCTGGAGGGCGGCACGAGGCTGACCCGAGCGCTAGGCAGTACCTTTCGAATTAACCCACACTGACCATCCGCCAGCTAACCTGCGTCAAACCTTGAAGCCGTCCGTGCGGTATCTTCTTTGCTGATCCGGCAAGGCAACCCCATCTCTTGTCCTGCCGGGGGACGAGCGAAGCCTCACCGGCCAGGATCGGCACAATGTCCATTCTGACAGCACCAGAGACAGTGGAGCTGACCGGCGAAGCCCGTCGGCGAGCGATCGCGATCGCCAATGCAAATTGGTTTCGCGCCGTGGCGTGTAAAGCCCTTCGGGAGGGTGGTCCCAAAGCCGAACTGCGAGCGGCGAACGCACGATTGGCCGCGCGGATCGTCATAAGGCACGCGAGACGCCACGCCCTTGTAAACCGCATCACGACCGCTGCCCTGGCCGGAAGCTCCGCGGCTTCCGCCAGATAGGGCTCGCAATCCTTAGGCCGAGTGTAGCCGCTGGGACGGCTGCAGTACCCGCTTAATAGTGGAAAACGCCGCGCTGCTTCCTCCCTGTAAAAATCAGGATTGATCTTTCCGAGGTTTCAGGCCTTAGACAGATAACATATCTGTACAAGGAGAACCAAAGATGGATGACTTTACCTCCAATGTGCCTACTGACCACATCGAGCTAACCGCCGACATCGTGTCGGCCTACGTCTCGAACAACTCGATCCCAGCGAGCGAACTGGCCAACTTGCTCGCCTCCGTACACGCAGCCGTCAGCGGTCTTGCTGCAGGTGGCACAAACACGGCTGCCGAAGACGCTGTTGAGAAGCCGACGCCGGCTCAGATCAAGAAGTCGATCACACCGGACGCGCTCATCAGCTTCGAGGACGGCAAGCCCTACAAGACGCTGCGTCGACACCTGACGCTTCGTGGGCTCACCCCAGAGGCATATCGAGCGAAGCACGGCCTCTCGGCCGACTACCCAATGACCTCAGCCAGCTACTCTGCGCAGCGGTCAGAGCTTGCTCGTAGCCTGGGACTTGGGCAGCAGCGGAAGGGTCAGACCAAAGCTGCAGCAAAAGCTGCGGTGTCGGAGGAGACGGTTTCGGAGGCTCCTGCTGAAGTGAAGCCGAAGCGCGCTGGACAGCCTCGCAAGGCTGCTGCAGGTAAGTAGAGCAACGTGAGGCGGCGGCTTTGGTGCTGCCGCCTCACGCCACGCTCATCTCTCAGCTGGCGATCGACGCAGTTGATCAACGACTGAATCGGGTGGATTTCTGCCAATCCGATTTCGAGTTTAAAACTTGGAGTAGCGGACGCTAGCTCCGCGAGCGGCGCTTGGCAGCGTCTCGCCTTCAACGAACCTTCACGTTTGATCTCCCAAAAGTATCCCCATCGGAGAAGATCAGACCAGAGATGAGAAAGTACTGGCGTTCACAACATTTGGGCGATGAGGCCCATTTAGTTGCAGTGGCATCCAACTGGTTCGGCTGGCAACACGATCCAGCAAGGCAATCCGCATTCTTTTTTGGCCCTAGACCCGGCCAGCGTGGATGGCCCATCTGATAGCCGAGCGATTAATCAGGCGGCAGCCTTATCCTCGTCCGCGGCCTCGGAGGCTTTCAAGCAGGTTTCGACGGCATCTCGAAGCGACGAGACGTAGAAGTCGGCGCCGACCGCACGGCCGACAGCAGCATCGGTCAGCACTTTCTCGCCCACCGGCCACAATCCCACCAATACCTGAACGCTTGGTGCCTGACGCTTCAACCGTTCCAGTAGGTAACGCAGGTGCGCCGGGTTGCCGGTGATGTCGAGGTAGGACACACACACCATCGCCACGCCCGCCACGTCGAGGCTGCGGATGCGCTCGCGGGACACCTCGCCGTGCGTCACGACACGTGAGCCGAGACCATGCTTGCGCAGAAGCTGCGCTAGCATCGCCGAGGACGCCTCATCAAGGGGACCACGGCCCGCAACGCATAGGATCGGGTTCTCGCCGCGCCACGCCTCAGGCCGCACCTCACGTGCGCGTGCCTGACCAGGCACGGCCTCGTTTTTCGGATGCGTGCGCTCGGCAAGTGTCGGCGTCGCATTGGGATTGACCGCCTTGTCATCGCCTACCGGTGCGACGTCCTCATGATCCTCGAAGTCCTCGACCAGGGACCGTGCCGAGGCCCTGATGTTCTCCAACTGCGCCGGCGTGACGACACCGCGCCCGTAGTCGTTGGCGGCGAGTTGCAGGCCCTTGAGGGCGACCTCGTCGTAGTAGGAAGAAAGCGAACGCTCCTTCAGCATGGCTTCGCCGAGGTCGCGCGCCTCGTCGGGGTCGCCGGCAAGCATGCGCTGGTAGAAGTTTTCGACCGGTGTCAGCGGAGGCCGGTCGCCGAGCAGGATATCGAGGAACTCCAGACTATCGACGTGGCGGCCGAGCACCACCAAGCAGACCGTAAATGGGGTTGCCAAGATCAGGCCGATGGGTCCCCAAAGGAAGCCCCAGAACAGGGTCGAGACGATGACGGCAAAGGGCGAAAGGCCGGTCGAGTGCCCGTAGAGCAGCGGCTCGATGACCTGCCCGAACAGCGGCTCCGCAACGAGGAACAGGGCTGCGGTGGCGATGACCATCGACCAGCCCGGATCGACGGCTGCGGCCAGGGCGAGCGGCAGGATCCCGGAAATGAAGGCGCCGATGTAGGGCACAAAGCGCATCAGCGCGGAGAACACGCCCCACAGGAGTGGATTAGGCACGCCAATGAACCAGAGACCCACGCCGATGATGATGCCGAACACGGCGTTCATGCCGAGCTGGGCCAGGAAGTAGGTGCCGAGACGTCCCGCCGCGTCATCCATGGCAACGGTGGTTCGATGCAGGTCGCTCGATCCGAACAGGCGGATCATGCGGTTGCGCAGGTCCTCGCGCTGCAGGAGCAGGAAGACGACCACCACCAGGACGATGCCGACAGTGGTCAGGGGCTCGAAGATGGGGCCGAGCACCTTCTCCGCCAGCGCGAGGGGAGAGATCTCAGGCTCCTGCACACGGACGAGCTGTGCCTTCGGCGTGTCGCCTGCCGGACCGGTCGCGGCCGTGGTTCCAGCGGCATCGGCCTTCTGAGTAGCGTCGTGGACCTGGTGGCTGAACTTCTGCAGGACGCGGTTCGCGTTGCCGAGCCAGCCCTGTTCCAGACTGGTGAACTTCTTCTGCACCGTGGCCTGGTACTGCGGCAGGTTGCCGGCGAGCCCGGCGACCTGCGTGCCGATGAGGGCACCGATGCCGCCAATGACCGCCAGGGCCAGGAGGACAGCGACAATGACGGACGGGACCCGTCCCAGCTTGATCCGCCGCAACAGGTTGACCACGGGGGCCAGCACGAAGCTGAGCAGCACGGCCAGCACGAGCGGAATGAACACCTCGCGCCCGAAGTAGAGCGCGGTGATGAGTACCACCCCGACGGCGAGGGTCAGCAGCCCGCGCAATCCCGGTACGAGCGGTGGCGGCACCTGTGCCGGAGGGCGCAGGGTGACGGCTTCATCGGTTGGCATTCGGCGTAAACTCCTCGACGCTGCGCCACCCCCTCGCGGCACACGGTTCGATAACGCCGTCGCGAGCGATTGGCCCCGCACAGATGTTCGTCGAGCATGATCCTGATCGGAAAGGACCTGATCGGGGGGCTCGGCCGCAGAACCGAGCACTTGGTCGGCATCTTGCCTGGACCAGCGGATCAGGCAGAGGCCAGACTATGCTCATCCGTTGCGGCTACACCGTTACTCTGGACACCTTCGGTCCAACGCCGATGACGCTGTTGCTCAACGTGCGACCCGAGCGGCAGCACGACCTACAAACGCGCGAGGTCATCGTCTTCGACCCGCCGGTTCAGGCGAGGCAGTTCCGCGATCCCTTCGGTAACGTCGCCACCCGCATCCTCTCCCCGGGCGGGCGGATTACGATGTCGGCGGACTTCGAGATCGAGGATCATGGCCAGCCGGACGCGTACGCGCCCGACGCCCGGCAGATCCCGGTCCAGGACCTACCGGACGAGGCGCTCCAATTCCTGCTCGGGTCGCGCTACTGCGACACCGATAAGCTCTCGCAGACGGCCTGGAACCTGTTCGGCGGGACGCCCGAGGGTTGGGCCCGGGTGCAAGCCATCGTCGACTACGCACACGGCCGCCTGCGCTTCGACTACATGCAAGCGGATGCCACCCGTTCCGCTTTCGACGGCCACGGCCAGCAGGTCGGGGTGTGCCGTGACTTCGCCCACCTTGCCATCACCCTGTGCCGATGCATGAACATCCCGGCGCGCTACGCCACCGGCTACCTTGGCGACATCGGCGTACCGAAGGATCCCGCACCCATGGATTTCTCGGCATGGTTCGAGGTCTACCTCGATGGACCGGCAGGGCCGCGCTGGTACACGTTTGACGCCCGACACAATCGCCCTCGGATCGGCCGGATCGTCATGGCGTACGGGCGCGATGCGACGGACTGCGCGATCACCACCAGCTTCGGTCCGGCCCCATTGGCAGGCTTCACGGTACGCACCGATGAGATCACCCGGTTCACGTGACCGGGGCTAGCAGAACCTGTCATTCAGCCATCGGCTCAACCTGTTTGCTTGTCGTCCAGGGGACGTGGTTTGCCGTCATCATCCAGGGCTACGTAGGTGAAAACGCCTTCGGTGACCTTCTCCGGGTTGCTGCCAGTGCGGTCCCGGACCCAGACCTCGATCTTCACGGCTAGGGAAGTCTCGCCCTCCTCCCGGAAGGCGCAGTAGCAGCTCACCTCATCACCGACCGCAATCGGCCGTAGGAAGCGCATCGCATCGATGCTCACCGTGACCACGCGGCCCTGGGCACGCTGGGCGACGAAGGTGCCACCGGCCAGATCCATCTGCGAGACGGTCCAGCCCCCAAAGATGGCGCCTCCGGCATTCGTGTCTCGTGGCATGGCGATGGTGCGCAGATGCGGGCCATCGGAGAGCCTTGGGATCGTGTCGCCCATGGTGGATGCTCCGCGCTTTGAAGTTCTTCAGGTCTGCGATCCGACCAGCGTCGAGATCGCGTACTGAGCTAAGAGGTCTGCCGGGTCCCGGTAGGTGGCGATGCAGCCCGCCTGCTTCAGTTCCTCCGCCGTCCAACCGCCGCTGAGCAGCCCAATCGTGCGTATGCCGGCCTTGCTGGCGGCCTCCGCATCGTAGGGCGTATCGCCAACCACGACGGCGTCGTCGGCGGCAATCCCGTCGAGACGCTTCAAGGCGGCCTGGAAGATGTCCGGGTTCGGCTTGCTCTCCTCGGCATCGTCCGAGGACGTCTCAACGCTGATGAGATCCTCGATGTCGGCGATCTTCTTATAGGTCTGAAGTTCGTCGCCCTTGGCGGAGGAAGCGAGCGCAAGCTGCTTGCCGTCGGCCAGCAGGCGTTCGATGAGCGCCCGGACCTGCGGTAAGCCCCTGATCGTCGGCAGGTAGCGTTCCTTGAGGATCTTGGAGCGATGCTTCTCCAATGCGTCGCCCTTCTCCGCGATCTCGTCCTCGGACAGGAACACCGGTAGCAGGAGGTCGCCACCCTTGCCGATCTGCCTTCGCAGATCCTCGAAAGGGATGTCGTGACCGAAGTCCTTGAAGGCATCCTGCCAAGCCTGGGCGTGCTGGGGAACGGAGTCGATGAGCGTGCCATCGACGTCGAAAATCACTGCTGCGGGCATAGAAGGCCTTTTCTCTCTTCCCTACGGAAGCGGCGGCTTGGGCTGCATGTTCTGGTTCGATGGAGCGACATGACCGACCTCGCCCTGTCGCTGACGCGCTATCGTCGGCGGCCGGGTTCAGCCTCCTCTTGTCGTCACCAGTGTGTGGATACTGCGCACGGAGGCGCTTTTCGCCTTGCCAAAAGACTCGATCTCAGAATGCCCCAAATGGCGCGATGCGAGAATCACCTCTGTGCTCAGTTAGCGAGTAGGGCCGGTTGGCCTCGGAGGACGCGCCCGATGAGTGGGCCACCCGCAACGTGCCCCCGACGACCTCTGGCGTCATCGCATCATAGCGGATCGGCCGCCTCAGGCCGAGGCTGCCACGGTATCTGCGACCTTCGCCTTGCGCGTGCCGAGGGGCTCCGGCTTACCGGTGGTGGTGTCCTTGGCAGTCTGGTGCTCCATTTCAGCGTTCAGTTCGGCGCCAAGGAGTACAATGGTCGTCGAGATCCAGATCCAGGTCATAAAGCCGATGACTGCACCGAGCGAACCGTAGGTCTCGTTGTACTTGCCGAAGCTCGACACGTACCAAGAGAACAGAGCCGAGACGACGATCCAGAGGAAGGCGGCCACGGCGCTACCTGACGTTACCCACCGCCATTGTGCGGTGTCTCTGCTCGGGCCGTAGCGGTAGAGCAGCGCGAGGCTTCCCAGGACTACCAGCAACAGGATCGGCCAGCGTGCGAGCGCGATGACCCATTCCATCGAGCCCAGGTTCAGGAAGGCCAAAGCCGCCGGAACCACCACGATGCCGACGAGGGCCAGGACGACGAAGAGAAGTGCGCCGGCCGTGAAGCTGAGCGAGCGAAGGTTCAGCCAGATGAAGTTACGCTTCTCCTTTTCGTCGTAGACGATGTTGAGGGCGTCGAAGATCGCCTTCATGCCGCCGTTGGCGCTCCAGATCGAGAGGAGGATGCCGAATGCGGCGGTGAAGCCCAGGGTACCGCCGCCCTTGGCCGCGATGCGCTTGACCTGCTCGCCCACGATGTCGAGGGCGCCGCTGGGCAGGATGCCCTGTAGGCTGGCGAGTTGGTCGTTGATGGTCCCGGGATCGGCGATGAGGCCGTAGATCGAGACCAGGGCGCCGATGGCCGGGAACAGGGCGAGGATCGCGTAGAAGGTGACGCCGGCCGAGACTAGCAACACCCGGTCGTTGCCGAACTCTTGCAGCACGCGTTTACCGATGTCCCACCATCCCTTGGCCGGGATCTCGGTCGGGCCCTCGGCCTTGCGGCCGCGGTCAGCCTCGGTGTCGGCGACACGCTCGGCCGCCTGGCCCTCGTGCGCGGTTGGCCCGTCCTCGGCGCCCAGTTGGCTGGCGCCGTTCTTCCTCGGTTGCGGGGCGCCGCGGCGTGGAAGCGCGACGACGCCGAGAAGTGCGGTCCCGAGAAAGATCGTCCACGCCATGGAGGTCGCCGCGGAGGACGAGTTTTCGCGTGGTAACCTGCTAGTATCCGACATGGGCCATCCTGCTGATAATGCCTAAGCGGAAGGCTCGGCCGACGGGCCAACGTGCGCATCGCTCGTTCGTTGCTGCAAGGTCACGCCCATACTCACGAAATCGTGGGGCCACCCCAAAACATCGTGAGTTAAGGCTTCGGGGTCATGCAGCGGCACCGGTCCGGCCGCGTGACAGGGCATCGACCCTGTCCGTCAGAGAAGCGAGCGCCACAACAGCCCAAAACCCAGGATAATCAATGCGAGCAGGACGGCGCTCGCGAGATCACTGCGCCGTGATGGCACACGCCACGCGAGGAAGGTGCCAGCCAAGAGGTTCAGGGCGACGATGAGACAGACCTGCTCGATGCTCATCCACCGGCCGGGCGGTCGGCCGCCGCGCATATGGCTTCGCTTCCCATGTCGCGCTGGTCCGTCAAATCGTCTTCCGGATGACCTGCATGAGGTCGGCGGGACGATAGGGCCTGCTGAGAAAACGTCCCGAATCTGGGACTTCCCCGTCGGGTATCCTTTGCCTACCCGACGTCATGATCAAGTTAATGTGGGGCCAGGCACTCGCGACGCGTCCCGCGAGGACGAAGCCGTCCATCGAGCCGGCCATGTCGATGTCGGTGAACAGAACCCCGATGTCCTCCTGGCGCTGCTCCAGGATTGCCCAGGCCGCATCGGCGTGGGGTGCATCGCTTACCGCGAAACCCGCGTCCTTCAGCATGTCGACCACCATCATGCGGATCAAGCACTCGTCCTCGACGACGAGGACGTGGGTAGGGCGAGAGGAGACTTCCGTCACGTAGCATGGCTCGGCTCGGAGCAGGGTGCCTGGACGATGTTAACCCAGGATAAGATATAAGCTCTCGCGCCTTGGTTTGTTTCAGCGTGACGATTCCACTTTGTTGAAGGCCGGGAGCCGAGCCGCCTTATGGGGTCAAAGCTCAGGCTTCGTTCGCCCGCGGCACTGCGCTGGCATCCTTCTAGCAGGCCCCATCCTCGGCTTTGTCATTCCTGCCGCCGGCGACGGCAAGATCCTATGCCGCGACCGCGAGCTTCATGAGTTCGGTTACTTCTCCGTCAGCTACGAGCAGGCGCAGATCGCTCGGCAACACGGCTGGCGCTGTCGATCCGGCGTGTTCCTTGAAGCCGGGCACTCGGACGAGAAGAGCTGGGCCTACGTCGAGGACGAACGCCTCTACGCGCTCGAGTATGGTGAAGAGCCGCCCTTAGTGAGGATCTACCGCAAGGCGCCGCCGTCCTGCGCGATTGATACGCCGGCATCCTGTCGAATTCCCTCCAAGTAGCTATTTTTCACGCCATACCCAACTGGCCACGATGGCTGGCTTGATCCAATCACCCTGCCGTCGCCGGTCATGCCTGCGGCGAGAACCAGCAGCGCGCCATGACCCAGCAGATGATCAACACTCATCCGTACACCCTGGAAGTCGGACCGAACCCAAGGCGTGAGGGCATATGGCAGTGGGCCATCCGAAAGCATGGCAAGCTAATCCAACGCTCAGATCGTGATCACCCGTCCGAAGCGAAGGCTCGGTCACAGGGCATGGAGACGATCGAGAAGTTGCTTCAAGGCAGTGACGAAGGGCGCTTCTGAGGCGCTGCTACGGCGCTGAGGCTGTCTTGATCGTCCCAGTTGTCGTCGGTTCGGTTAAGGCAGCGGCGAAGGAGTTCAGGCCCCTTTGGTCGACCACGTTCGCCGAGTACAGGGACAGCCCTGCCAGAAGGCCGATCGCTACCGTGGCTTTCAGAACCCTCCGAATTTGGCTGAATGCGGCTTGCATAGTGCGTTCCTGAGGGTGTCGAGCAGACTACATCGGCTTGGTTAGAGCCACCTTAATGTTGCCGGCTTATCGCTTGCACGAAGCGTCACACAGTCTTGTATGCGGACCGACCTGAAAACGATGATCAAATCTGCCCGCGCCCTCGCTTGGCTGCTGCTCGTCGCCTTGGTCATTGTAACGGTCTGCCCCATCGAGTATCGACCGCACCCGCCAGGCTTCTCCGTTACGCTAGAGCGGCTGGGTGCCTTCGCCCTCATTGGGTTCCTCTTCGCGGTCGGCTACCCTCAACACCGCTGGCAGGCCTGCGTGCTGATCGTCATCGCGGCCGGCGGCCTTGAGGCATCCCAGATGCTCGATCCCTCTCGGCATGGCCGCGTAGCTGATTTTGCCGTGAAAGCGGTCGGGGGCATCCTGGGAGTTGCTGGGGCATTCGTGATCAGCCGCCTTGCGTCTCGCCCGGCCCGAGCGTGCGCCTAGCGGACCGATTCACGTTCGCATCGTAGGTGCAGCCGTGGGTAGGCAACAGGCCCAACTCACTATGCGGCTGAAATATCGCTCTTAAATCGGTCAGGATGGCGGATGCAATATTCGCCAGCGTTCAATTTGCTGCGCACTCACGACGAAAAAACCGCTCCCGAAGGAGCGGCTGTAAGTTTGGGAGCGCACTCTGCTCGCCATAAACAGATGCATTAAGTGAACCTCATCTGGGCGGCGCTGTTCCTGCAGGGATTTTTGAGGTGCTGCGGCCGGGGCGTGTGGTAGGCCCCACGGGCCCCTCGCCGCACTACGAACGCGCCTGAGCCGACCGCCCAAGACTTGCTGATCCAAGCTGTGACGGTAACGGTGCGGCGCGCGGGCGAGTTGGCTGCGAAGGGTGGTCGATTATAGCTGTGCTTCGTGAACTGCGCAGATCTGGCAACATTTCTCGCTTCGGCAGGTTGATCAGTATCATACGGCCGAACTGGCTAGAATAATCATGGCCGGGCGGTCGAGGAGAACGCCTATGGCTAAGCTCTATCGAAGAGCCGAACTCGCTCAGATCGCCCTCGACGCATACCTTCATGCTGAAGGGGCAGCTCGCAGGTGGGGAGACGCTGCTCCGCCCTGTGACGTCGTCGACCTCATGACCGACCTGCTGCTGCTCGCAAAGGACCGCGGTCACGACCCCTGCTCGGTGATCACCAAGGTCGAGCAGCACCTGAAATCGAAGAGCGGAGAACGGTGCTGAGCGACCGGTTGATCCGGTAGGCACCTACTAGCCACAGGGCGGAGTGGATCGAGGATGCGCCGAAAGGCTCAGCTATCGACATCAGCCATATCGTTTATCGAGTACTCACCGAATTTTTCCACGGCTCGATGAGTACGAGAAGCGGCGTATTCTCATGCTTGTCCCGATCGGGACAAGGGAGAAAAAAAATGTCCGCCAGCTGGAAATCAGTTAAAGAGGACTTGGACTGGAGCCTGAACCAAGGCGAAGACGTGAAAGGTCGAACCGAGCTCAAAGAAGCCTTCAGTAAGGGCAACGCGAAAGAGATGGCGCATGTCATCGAAGCGTTCAAAATGGGCCAACGCGACAACCACAAGATCGCGAACCTTACGCGGTGCGCACATGAAGATGAGAAACGCCTGTACAATATTGGTCGGAAGCTGATCGAGCTGAAGGCTTCATAGCGCTGATCGGGGCGCTTCACGGCGCCCCACCTGCCTATATCGCTGGTGCTTGTACTCTCCCTCTTGGCATCGTGGTTGTCCCATGGAACCACTCAGGCGCGCCTGCCGCTTCTCACTCGAACGAGGAGGCCGAGATGTGGATTTTGGACTGGGGCGACAGCGTCAATCGGGCGAACGGACAGTGGAACCACGAGGACCACGAAAGCTCTGAGAAGGCACTCGATGCTGCTAAGACGAAGATCGGGATGGGACTTATCGCGCACGCCATCCACTCGGAGGCAGACGTTCTCTGGATGAGCGGCGAGGAACTGCTGGATGCGGCTGAGGCCGACAAGTCTCCAAACGATTCCTAGTTAACATGGTAATCGAACTGCAGTATCAATCCGCCATCTGTTTCTGCTCTCTGGGCGCGCGGCTGCTAGACCAAACTTTTTGCCTTGGGTTGTTGGCGTCCTACTTCAAACTCACGGCTTGCCGATCCCGCCGAGCCGTTAGCCTCTAGGCTCAGTGATGACAACACGCCGTTCTCTCTGGCAGTTACTCGCCGGCCTTCCCCTGCTTGGGGCGGTCATCCCCCAAGCTCAGGCTCAAGAGGGGCCGGCTGCTATCGGGATGGACTCTCCGATCGGGCCGCCCGGCACCACGATGCTCACCATCTTCCTTCGGCATGATCAAACGAAGACCGTCAGTCAGATCAATGACCACTTGAAGGAGACCGGCTGGTTCCGGGACTTCCCACCTGCCGGCATTGAGGTAGCGAGCTGGTACGTGATGATGGGCATCGGCCAGGTGGTGACCCTGCGGTTCCCACCCGAGAGGCTGCGCGAGGTCAACTACCTTGTCGAACGGGCGGCCTGGGGAGGGTACCGAACCGAGTTCTATCCCACCTACGACTACCGAGGCCTCTACCAGGACCTGAAGCGCAAGCTGGGCTTAGAGCGACCGAGCAGGCTACGAGGATCGGCAGACTCCGGCAGCTGAAACGACGAGGTTTCTCACTGTCCGCTCGCAGGGCATGTTAAAGCCCCCGAACGCCGGGTTTCCGCCGGTTTCGAAACGGCATGCAGCGAGTCCCAGCGGGTAAGATGTCGACAGCCCCGGGTCCCGGATTGAGTTCTGAGGAGTTGCGGGCCGAGATACGCGTGCTTGAGGTGCGCCTGGAGGAAGCAAATGCTCGCCTCGCGCAGAGCGCTCAACAACGTGAAACCTTTGAACTGAACGAAGACCGCCTCGCTGTCGCTCAGAGGGCGGGACGTGTCGGCACCTTTGAGTGGGACCCTGTCGCTGGCACAGTGGCTATGTCGGAGGAGTTCCGGCGCATCTGGGGCCTCACCGACGAGGTGCTGCCGCTCTCTGCCCTCGTGGCACTGGTTCACGCTGAAGATCGGCCAAGCCTCGGCTCCCTTGACCCAACGGAGCATGAGAACCCACTGAGCTATACCGAGTATCGAATCACCCGCCCCGACAGCGGCGAGGTCCGGTGGATCGCACGAAGGGGCGAAGTGCGGCGCGGTGCGAATGGTATCGTGCTGCGTGGCGTTGGCGTGGTCTACGATGTCACCGAAGCGAAGTGCACTGAGGAAGCATTAAGGGCTAGCGAAAGGCGCCTCAGGCTTGCCATCGAGGCGGGCCGCATGGCGGTCTGGCTCTACGACATAGCAACCGACTCCGTCCAAGCATCTCCGGAACTCAACCGACTGCTTGGCTTCCCACCTGCCGCCGCGCCGAGCATGACTGAGGTCCGCGCACGGTACTTCACAGGGGAACTGGAGCGCCTGAGAGCAGCGGGCACCAGCGCCATGCAAAACGGCGAGCGTTACTTCGAGATAGAGTTTCGAACAGTCTGGCCCGACACATCTATCCATTGGCTGCTGCTTCGCGCCGAGTTTGTGATGGCAGCTACCGGCGAGCCCTACCAAGTCGTTGGCGTCCTCATCGACATCACCAGCCGCAAGGTTGCGGAGGAACACCAACAGCTTCTGCTCAACGAGCTGAACCACCGGGTGAAGAACACCCTGGCTACCGTCCAGTCCATTGTCAGTCAGACGCTGCGCAATTCGTCTTCGACCGCCCAGGCTCACGAGGCAGTCGAAAGCAGACTCTTTGCCCTGTCGCGGGTCCACGATGTGCTGACGCGCGAGAACTGGGACAGCGCACAGCTTTCGGAGGTGATTGGCGAGGCCGTGGTTCCCTACCGCGCGTACGGAGCCTCTCGCCTGATTACACGTGGGCCAGACCGCCGCGTCTCTCCGCGGATCGCTCTTGCACTCGCGATGGGCATCCAGGAGCTTGCTACCAACGCTGTGAAGTACGGCGCTCTGTCCAACGAGGTAGGCACCGTCACGATTGAGTGGCGCATCAACACAGCATCACAGCCGGAGCATCTATACCTGGAATGGTCCGAGGGGGGTGGCCCTCCCGTGACGCCTCCGGCTCATCGGGGTTTTGGAACACGGATGCTGGAGCGTGGTCTCGCTCGTGACCTCGATGGAACGGTCGAAATTAGCTTCGAAGGAGCAGGTCTCTCCTGCGTCTTCGACGTGCCGTTAAGCTAACTAAGCACCTTGCTTAGCCGCAAGCCCTCTTAGAACAGACAGACGAGCGTTACCGCGAGGGCGAGGACAACTGCCGCTCCCGTCAGCAGTGCTGCATCCGCCTCTGCCACAAGAGGTCTGCGAACCCAGACCAGCATGTTCATGGCCGCACCGTCAGTTGAACGCTCCCGGCCAGCAATGCATGGAGATCAAATCTTCGCAAGGCGATAAGCCGATCAATCGCATTCGTCTACCGAGATTGTTGATGGATTTCTCAGAGTTCACAACACAAGTTATTGACGCTGCTAACGCTCCAGAAACATTCGCCAGGACGGTCTCACGCCAATAGCGGGGGTGGCCATGCTTGACGGATATTCTTTAGACCCATCCTCGGTTCTGACAGCTTTCTTTGAGCTGCCGCGGTGGGCACAGGTTGCGCTCCCGGTGATGGCGGCGCTTTTGGTGGTGATGAACAGCATCGTGGGTACGGCGCTGTGGTCTCGCCGCAAGGCGCTCCTCAAAGTCGAGGAACTCACGGTCGATTTAGCAGACGTGAAGGCGCGACTACGTTCGGAGACTCGTTGGCGCCTCGCGGACGAAAGGCACAATGTGATGCCTCAGGCCGCGGCAGGGGCGGCTAACGACCACCCATCAACAATCCCCGCATTCTAAGGGGAGCGTAGACGCGGAGCGGCTCACAAGCGCGAGCACCGTAACGGGCGTAGCTCAGCATCAAGCCCACTCCTTGCTCCGCATTGGCCGGAACGCTCTGGTCCGGCCCATGGTTGGTATTCCACAGCATTTGGAGGACCTGCCATGAAGACCACCCTCGCACTTACCGCCTGTCTTGCCTTCGGCCTCCTTGCCAACGTCAGCCCCGTGGAAGCAAAGGGCTGCATTAAGGGCGCCATCGTCGGTGGCGTGGCTGGGAAGATGGCTGGGCATGGGAAAGTGGGCGCCGCTGCCGGGTGCGCCGTTGGGCACAGCCGAGCCAACAAGAAGGGCTAGCAGCGGGCCTACCGTTAAGCGCATTCGCAACTGAAAGGGGAGGTCACATTGGCCGATACTGAGCACCGCGATGACAACGGCAGGGTGGCTGGGCAGCCGGGCTACAAGAAGCCGATGCCCGGGATTGATGGCCCTGTGGCGGCAGACCAAGCCAAGGAGAAGCTGAGCACCGTCGCAGGTCAGGCCACGGAGGCTGTGAGCGCTGCCACAGGTCAGGCGCGGGAGACCCTCCGCACTGTGAGTGACCGCACCCCCGAGATGATGGACCATCTCTCCAGGCGTGGTGCCGACTACTATCGCCAGGGCAGACGCGCCGTGAGCAATGCCGACAGCACCACGGTAGCCAGCATGTTCATCGCTGGGACTATCGGGTTCGGCATCGGGTGGCTGGTGTTCGGGCAGAAGTCCTACTCGGGCGACTATGTGGCGCGGCGCATGAGCGACGGCAGCGACCGCCGGTACTGACGGAGAGTCTGCACGAGGGGAGGGCGATGCCTGTGCTCCTCGTGCACTTAAAAAACCCTTAGGCCACCCGCGGCTCATCGGCTTTCTTGTATTGCCGTCCGTCTCCCTGGGAGACCCGCTTGGCCTGGGCTGTCAGATCGCTGAGAGCCGCCACCAGGGCATCTGTTTGCTCATCGAGCACTGCTCGGATTTACTCCTCAGAGCCACGCAGACGAGCGATGTGGAACGCCGCGAGTACCGCGCACAGGCTGCCTCCGAAGGGCGATGCTATGACAGCTGCAGCGACACCAAACGGCGCGACAACCGAGACCGTCGCCAGACCGCCGCCGATTCCCACAAACATTAATGGGAGCATCAGGAGTTCTCCGGCAGTCTGGAGTATGCCTGAGGGTGCGGAGAAGTTTCTGGCTGATTGCGAACAGAGATAGCGGCCGGTGAATTCAGTCCGGCTCCAGGCCATACTCTGCCAGAAGCGCGGCCCGCCTACCTAGCAGCGCCAACGCTCCGATGGCGTGATTGCGGCTGGTTTTGAGCAGCGCAGTCGCCATGGTGCTCCGAAGTTCGCGTATAAGGTCCGCCCGCTCGGCCAGCTCTGCCGCCGCTGCTTCCTCCGACTCGATGCCCTCCTGAAGGGTGCCGGAGCACGGCCTGCACCCACGGAATGAACTGCGGGTATCGAACGTCTTTCCTCATCCAATACACCTTTCCAAGCTGCGCCTACGAGAGCACCCAGGGTCCAGCGTGGCCTCACGCCGCAGAATTGAGAGAGAGCGACATACGGCCAAATTTTCTCCTTTTCTCAAGCGTCAAGCGGTCTTGCGAGGCTCAGCGCGGAAGGAAGGCGCCCAGCCATACACAACGTGAGCGCTGCATATCGTGCCTTTAGCGGTATACAGAGCCAACGTAACAGCCTATTAACCCATTGAAGTTATTTTGATTTCAGTCGCTTGACGCATTTGCTGTAGTATTGCGGCCATTTCGGTCCCTGCGCGGCCTTGTCGGCGACCGAGAGGGCGCGCCACTCGGCGCCGCATTTCTTCTGACGCTCGCGCGCGGCACTCTGGCCGACGCTGAGCTCCTTGGCGGGCTTCGCCGCCGCGGCTTGTGCCAGCGCACCGCTGGCGACGAACGGGCTTGTCAGAAGGAGGGGACTTGCCAGAAGCAGCAAGCCCGCGAACAAAGCACGGGTGTGACGCGAACGGAACGACAGCATGACGACCCCCGGGGACGCTTGGGCGCCGCCGTGTGGCGGGCCGGCCGCATCACAGCCACAACCCCGGGCGAGGGCAAGTGCCATTTGTGCGGGTATCCACGCGATCCACCGCTTGTGCCACGTGTTGGAGCGATGGCACGGAGTCTGCAACCATCCGCTCGCGTTCCCGATTGTTTCGGCGGGTCGAGCGAGCCTGAATAGGGTCGGAAACATCAGCATGGCACACGCGCCGGGAAAACCCATCGACGTGCACACCTGGAGCACGCCGAATGGCTGGAAGATCCCGATCATGCTGGAGGAGTGCGGGCTGCCCTACCGGGTGGTGCCGGTGAATATCGGTCGGGGCGACCAGATGGCGCCCGACTTCCTGAAGATCTCGCCGAACAACAAGATCCCCGCCATCGTCGACCCGGACGGACCGGGGGGCGAGCCCATCACGGTGTTCGAGTCCGGTGCGATCCTGCAGTATCTCGGGCGCAAGACCGGCTGCCTCTACCCGGCCGACGCGCGCGCCCGGGTAGCGGTGGACGAGTGGCTGTTCTGGCAGGTTGGCGGCTTCGGGCCGATGCTCGGCCAGGTCCATCATTTCCGCATCTACGCGCAGGAGAAGATCCCCTACGCCATCGACCGGTTCACCGCGGAGGCGCAGCGCCTCTACGGCGTGCTCGACCGGCACCTCGCGGACCACGAATTCGTGGCGGGCGACTTCTCCATCGCCGACATCGCGATCCTGCCCTGGGCCAAGTACCACGAGAAGCAGAGCATCGAGCTCGCCAGCGTGCCCCACGTGCGGGCCTGGCTCGACCGCGTCATGGCGCGGCCGGCCGTGCAGCGGGGATTCGCGGCGGTCTGAGCGGCTGCCTCACCCAGCCAGCGTCACCTCAAGGGTGTCACTGGCCGGCGTCCCTTGGCGGGCGTCCTCTGGCCGCCGTCACTCGGCCGGCGGCGCGACCGCCTTCGCGGGGGCGGCCTTGGCGGCCTTCGGTGCGGGCCGGGGGGCGGGCGCCGAGTCGGGCGTGGCGGCGGAGGCCTGCTGGTCCACGTCCGGCACCCGGGTCCAGGTCTGCGAGCCGCACAGGACCCGGAGGAGGCAGCCGGAGACCGAGAGCTCGGAGCTGCTCTCGCGCTCCAGGCTGACCTGGTACATCTTGCCCTCGTCGGCGTTGTAGATCTCGCCGGAGAACTTCGCCTCCTCGGGCTTCAGGTTATCGAGGAGCGTCAGGCCAAGCACCGGGCGGCTGCGCTTCTTCGGATCGGGATTCTTGATATCCGTGCGCGGGGTTCCGTCCTCGTTAGTCGCGGTCTTGGCCCACACCACCTTCCCGCAGATGTTGGCGGCACCCGGACCGCAGCGGTCGATGCGGACCTTGGCGCGGCCGTCTCCGGTGAGCCAGGTGCCCGAGGGGTCCTGCGCCGGGGCGGCGGATGCGGGGGCGAGGCCGGTGAGGATGAGGGCGGCGGTAAGAGCGACGCGCATGTCCTGGTCTCCATTGTGGCGTGGCTGCGGCAAGAGGCCGGCGGCCAGAGAGTCGGCAAGGGGATCGGCAAGGGACCCGGCGCGGGGGCAGGGCCGTGTTCGTCTGGCCACAGGAGGCGTCCGCATTCGGGCGATTTTCCGGCGCTGTTGCGCCAAAGCCATGGCGGCGGCAAAACCGGCACCGATCGTCGGGTTATCCCCCACGTTCGCGCCTCGGGTTGAGGGGCGGGAGCCTGCCGGCTATAAGCCCGGCGCCGAAGCCATTTTCGGCTGAGCGATCACAACCGGACGGACCATGGCCACCGAGCGCACCTTCTCCATTCTCAAGCCCGACGCGACGAAGCGGAACCTGACCGGAGCGGTCAACGCCGTGATCGAGAAGGCGGGCCTGCGCATTGTCGGCCAGCGCCGCATCCAGATGAGCCGCGCCCAGGCCGAGAAGTTCTACGAGATCCACAAGGAGCGCCCCTTCTTCGGCGAGCTCGTGGAGTTCATGACCTCCGGGCCGGTCGTCGTTCAGGTGCTCGAGGGCGAGAACGCCGTTGCCAAGTACCGCGAAGTGATGGGCGCCACCAACCCGGCCAACGCCGATGAGGGCACCATCCGCAAGACCTTCTCCGAGTCGGTCGGCGAGAACACCGTTCACGGTTCCGACAGCCTCGACAACGCCAAGGCCGAGATCGCCCAGTTCTTCCAGGATTCCGACATCGCTGGCTGAATCCTTCGGGGTTCGGACATGGTCGACCAAACCGGCGCGCCGGAGCTTCCCGGAAGCTTCGGCGTTTGCCGTCCCAGTGTGGCCCCGGCGCCCTTGCGCGGCGGGGGCACGGACGTGAAACCGGTTCGTTCCCGAATCGCTTTCACGGACCCATCATTCCATGCGCTCCATCGCCCCGCGCACCGGCCGACTCCTGCTCGCCGCCGGCCTGCTCTCGCTCGTCGCCGCCTGCAATACCAACAAGTCCGGCCCGACCGCGTCGCTCGAAGGCTACACCCCCGATCCGGCGCTGAAGACGGCCTCCGCCGGCAACCTGACCGGGCGTGTGCGTCACGCCTGCACGGTCACCCAGGCCCGCCTGCAGAACGTCTCCGAGGTCTCCCTCGCTCGCCCCTGTGGCTGCTACGCGAACCAGACGCTGGCAAGCCTCGACAGGAGCGAACTCGATGCCTACCGCAGCACCGGCTACTTCAATGATTCCGCCCGCGCCAAGGCGCTGAACGCCCTCGACAGCTGCAAGCTGCCGCGTCCGGCGTAAGGCTTGGCTCGTCCCGGACAGCCGCGGCTGGCAACGCGTCGGAGCCGCTTCAGTGCGACGACGCGTTGTCCGGAGCCGGCGCGTCTCCCCGCTCGCCCGCCGCGATGCGCGCGGCCTGGAGGAGCTCGTCGGCGAGGCCCGGATCGTCCACCGCCCGGGCCAGGACGACGGCGCCCACGAGGGTGGACAACTTGGCGAGCGCCCGCTGCCGGCGGCGCTCCTTCGCACCCTGGGGCGAGAGCTCGGACAGCAGACCGACGAGGTGCCGAACCCCGTGGGTAAAGCGTGCCCGCAGGGGACTCCCCGTCGGCTCGCGGGCCACGTCGTTGGCCAGGGCGGCGAGGGGGCAGCCCATGCCGGGCGACTGGACGTGGCCGACGGACAGATAGTTGGCGATCAGCATGTCCAGGGCGCCGCGTCGGTCTTCCCCGAGGGCCGAGTCGAACGCCTCGACGGCCAGCGCATCCTTGCTGGCGAACTGGCCGTAGAAGCCGCCATGCGTCAGGCCGGCCGAGGCCATGATGTCGGCCACCCCGACTCCGTGGAGGCCACGCTCCCGGAACAGGGCGGCGGCGACCTCGACGACCCGTTGGCGGTTGAGCTTGGCCTGCTCCTGCGAAACTCTCGGCATCTCCGGCTCTCCCGTTGCCGTCCCGGTCTTATATAGATGCGGGCCGTCATCAATACACGTCCGCGTCGGCCGACCCGCCGAGGGGGCAGGGTGCGGGTCGGCCGACGGACCGCGCGAGGCTGAGGAAGCCCAGCGCGATGCGCTTATATCATCGACGCCGGGATCTCACCCCGTGCCCACGTCAGGTCCCGGCCGCCTGCGGTGCCGCCTCGGTTGCGTCCCCTGCTGCGCGTGGCTGACGGGCCACCCGGAACCAGAGCGCATAAAGGGCGGGTAGGAACAGGAGGGTCAGCAGGGTGCCGACGCCGACGCCGCCGATCAGCACGTAGGCCAGCGCCCCCCAGAACACCGAGTGGGTGAGGGGAATGAAGGCCAGCATGGCGGCGGCCGCCGTCAGGATCACCGGGCGCGCCCGGCGCACGGTGGATTCCACGATGGCGTCGTAATCCCCCAGGCCCGCCGCCTGATCGTGGTGGATCTGGTCCACCAGGATCAGGGTGTTGCGCATCAGGATGCCCGAGAGGGCGATCAGCCCCAGGATCGCGTTGAAGCCGAAGGGCTGGTGGAAGAGCAACAGCGTCGGGGCTGCGCCCACCAGACCGAGGGGCGCGGTGGCGAAGACCATGAACATGGTGGCGAATGAGCGGACCTGGATCATGATGACGGTGAGCGTCACGATCAGCATGATCGGGAACACCGCCACCAGGGACAGCATCGCCTTCTCGCTCTCCTCCACGGCACCCGCGGTATCGATGCGGTAGCCCGGCGGGAGCTTGGCCTTGATCGGCGCCAGGAGGGGAAAGACCTGGGCGTGGATGTCCGGCGGCTGCTTGCCGTCGAGCACGTCGCCCTGGACGCGGATGTAGGTCTCGCGGTTGTAGCGCTTGAGCACCGCATCCTCGGTCCGGCTCTCCAGGCGGGCCACCTGCGAGACCGGCACCTGGCGCCCGTCCCTGGTCGTCAACGTCAGGTCGCCGATCTCGCCCAGGGAGCGCCGCTCGGGCCCGGGGCTGCGCAGGACGACGTCGACGGAGCGCAGGTTCTCGCGCACCTGGGTGGCGGGCGTGCCGTTGAGGTAGCTCTGCAGCTGCTGGCCGGCCTCCTTCGGGGTCAGGCCGATGAGGCGCAGGCGTTCCTGGTCGAAGGCGAGGCGCAGGCTCGGGGTCTTGTCGCCCCAGTCGAGGTGCACGAGGCGCATGTTGGCATTGGCCGCCATGACCTCCCGAACCTCGGCGGCGATGCCGCGGATGACGTCGAGGTCGGGCCCCACCACCCGGAAGGCGACGGGAAAGCGGATGGGTGGGCCGAACACGATCTGGAGCACCCGCACGCGGGCTTCCGGAAAGCGGCCGTCCTCCACGAGCTGGCGCACCTTGCCCCGCAGGACGTCGCGCGCCTGGGCGTCGGCCGTCTGCACCACGATCTGCGCGAAGGCCGGATCGGGCAGCTCGGGATCGAAGGAGAGGACGAAGCGCGGCATACCCTGCCCGATATAGCTCGTGATCTCCTTGGCCTCGGCCAGGTCGCGCACGGCCGCCTCGACCCGCTTGACGCTGGCCTCGGTGGTGGCGAAGGCCGAGCCCGCCGGCAGCGTGACCTCGACGATGAGCTCGGGGCGTTCGGAATTCGGGAAGAATTGCTGCTCGACCTTGCCCATCGCCACCACGGCGAGGGCGAAGAGCCCCACGGTGATGCCGGCGGCGAGCCACTTGTGGTCGACGGACAGGCGCACGACGCGGCGCAGGCGCTCGTAGGTCTTCGTGGCGTAGATCGCGTCGTGGCCGCCCGCCACCATCTTGATGTTCGGCAGGAGCTTGACGCCGAGATAGGGCGTGAAGGTCACGGCCACGATCCAGGAGATGATCAGCGAGAAGGCCACCACCCAGAAGATGTTGCCGGCGTACTCACCGGCCGTGGAGGCGGCAAAGCCCACGGGCAGGAAGCCCGCGATGGTCACCAACGTGCCGGTGAGCATCGGCGCGGCCGTGGCGCTCCACGCATAGGTCGCCGCCTCGATGCGGTCGGCGCCTTCCTCCATGCGCACCACCATCATCTCGATGGCAATGATGGCGTCGTCGACGAGGAGGCCGAGCGAGATGATGAGGGCGCCCAGCGTGATGCGGTCGAAGTCGCGGCCGGTGACCATCATCACCACGAACACCGCCGAGAGGGTGAGCGGCACGGCCAGGGCCACCACGATGCCGACCCGGAAGCCGAGCGCCACCAGGGAGACGAAGATCACCACGCCGAGGGCGGTGAAGAACTTGACCATGAATTCGTGGATGGCGTCGTCGATGACCTTGGCCTGATCGGTGATCTTGGTGAAGCTGATGCCCACCGGCGTCTCATGGTGGATCGCCACTTCCTCGGCATTGAGCGCCTCGCCGAGCTTGAGGCCGTTGAAGCCCGGCTTCATCACGAGGCCGAGCATCAGGGACGGCTCGCCGTCGTTGCGGATCTCGAAGGTTCTGGGGTCCTCGTAGCCGCGCCGGACCTCGGCGATGTCGCCGAGCTTGAGGCTGCGGTCACCGGCGGCCACGGGCAGGTCGCGGATCGCGTCGAGCCCGTCGATGGCCCCGTCGAGGCGCAGGTACACGCGTGGACCCGCCGCCTCGACGAAGCCGGCCGGGGTGACGTCGTTCTGGTTGGCCAGCGCAGCCAGCAGCTGCTGGCCGGTGACGCCGAGGGTCGCGAGGCGCTGGTAGGAGATCTCGACGAAGATCTTCTGAGCCTGCTCGCCCAGGATGTTGATCTTTTCCACGCCCGGCACCCGCAGCAGGCGCTGGCGCAGGTCCTCGGCGCGCAGCACGAGCTCGCGATGCGGCAGGCCCTTGGCCTGCACGGCGTAGAGGGCGAAGTAGATGTCCGAGAACTCGTCGTTGAAGAGCGGTCCCAGTACCCCGCGTGGCAGGCTGGAGGCCTGGTCGGAGAGCTTCTTGCGGGTCTGGTAGAACTCCGACGGGAGCTTGGCCGGGGGCATCGCATCCTTGAAGATGACCTTCGTCACCATCAGGCCTGGGCGCACCGTGGTCTCGGCCCGGTCGTAATAGACGAGCTCCTGCAGACGCTTCTCCAGGGGGTCGGCGACCTGGCGCTGCATCTCCTCCGCCGTGGCGCCGGGCCAGGCGGCCGAGACCGTCATGACCTTGACGGTGAAGGCCGGGTCCTCGGCCCGCCCGAGCTTCTCGAAGGCGAAGAAGCCCGCCCCCGTAAGGGCGATCAGCAGGAACAGGGTGACGGCCCGCTCGCGGACGGCGAGCGCCGAGAGATTGAAGCCGCTCATCGCACCACTCCGGTCATGCTGGCGGGCGCCGGGCGCACCCGCTGGTCCGCCTTGAGGAGATGCGCGCCGAGCGCCACGATCCGGTCGCCGGGGTTGAGGCCGCCGACGATCTCCGCGCGCTCCTCGCCCAGGCGGGCGACCTGTACGATCTGCGGACGCACGGTCTCGGTGGCGGCATCGTAGCGCCAGACCGCGGTGCCGCGCCCCTGGTCGAACAGGGCCGCGAGGGGCACCTCGACGCGCGGCAGGCGGGCCGTTGCGGGGGCCCTGAGCTGAAGGGTGACGGTGGCGCCCAGGGGCGCGGCCTCGCCGCCGCCCGACAGGATGTAGCGCGCCCGGTAGGTGCGGGTGGCCGGGTCGGCGGTAGCCGACAATTCGCGCAGGCGCGCCGGGTAGGTCGCCGCGCCTTCGGCATAGAGAGTGGCGGAAGCCTCCCCCTCGGCGGCGCGGCGGCTGCCCTCGGGCAGGAACACCTCCGCCTCGCGCGCCCCGTCGCGGGCGAGCTTGACCACCGTCTGCCCGGCCGCGACCACCTGGCCGGGCTCGGAAGGCACCTCCATCACGACGCCGTCCGCATCGGTCTGGAGTTCGGCATAGCCCGCCTGGTTCTGAATCTGGCTGGCCTGGGCCTCGGCATTGGCGAACTGAGCGATGGCGGCATCGGCCGCGCCCTTGTTCTGGTCGTAGGTCTGCCGCGAGGTCCAGCCGTCGGCCACCAGCTTGCGGCTGCGCTCCTCGTCGGCCTTGGCCTTGATCATCTGGGCCCGGGCCGCCTCGACGGAGGCGCGGGCGGCATTCAGGGCAAGCGAGAAGTCGGTGCGGTCGAGGCGCATCAGGGGCTGGCCGCGGCGCACCCGATCACCCGGATCCACGAGACGGTCGAAGATCTTGCCTCCGACCCGGAAGCCGAGATTGCTCTCGGTGCGGGCCCGGATCACCCCGGTGTAGCGCGAGACCGCGTCGGGGCCGGGGGCCACCTCGGCGATCTGAACCAGGGGCGGCTCGGGGTTCACCGCCGTCTCCGCTGGCGAGCACGCGCCGAGGGCGAGGGTGGCAAGTCCGGGTACGAACCACTTCTGCATGACGCATCCTCCGCAGCCGGACCGTCCGCCGCCCTAAGATTACGATCATAATCTATTTTGGCGAAGAGTTTGGGTCAAGGATGCCGTGGCGGCCCGCGTGCGAATGGACACGGCGAAACGGGGACACCGGGAGAGGTGAAGTCCCGGATCAGGAGTTCTGAACGACCGGATCGGTCGACGCGGCACCCGTGCCCCTCAGCGCCCTGGCGCTGGCGCCGGGCCGGACCGCACGACCAGGGAGGCCAGCAGCACCGCCATGAAGAAGAGGAAGTACTGGTTCACCGACAGTTCCTCGAACATCATCGAGGGCACCAGGAACAGGGCCGTGTAGGCGGCGAAGGGACCGGCAGCGGCGGGTGCGAGGGCGATGCGCACCAGGGCGGCGAGGAGGAGCAGGGCCGTCGCGATGCCGCTCTGGAGCGCGAGGGAGATGAAGCCGTTATGCGGCGTCACGAGCCCGGTGAGGGCACGGAGTTCTTCGCGCCGCGTGGTCTCGCCGACGCCGAACGGGTACTCGGCCACAAGTTGCAGGGCGGTGAAGCCGGAGATGAAGCGCTCGTCGGCGTTGCCCGAGACGTTGCCGTCGCCGGCAAAGCGCGTCTCGATCGACTGCGCCAGCTTCTGGGGCAGGGGGATCTCGCCCGTCATCGAGAAGCCGATGAGCAGGATCCCGAGCACCCCGAGGACGGGTAGCACCACCTGCAGCCGGATGCTCCGGCGCATCAGCACCAGCAGGATCAGCACCGGCATGAACAACCCGGAGCGGTTGTTGGTCAGGGGGAAGCTCGCCAGCAGGGCCGCGAAATAGGCGAGGTAGATCAGGTTCAGGCGGTAGCGCAGGCTGAGCAGCAGGGCCGCGGCCCCGCCGAGGGCGAAGACGTGGCCGGTCTCGTTTCCCGACGCCCAGAGGCCGCCCTGCTTGTCCTCGACGAAGAGCTTGAGTTCCTCGTCCAGGCCGTCGGTCGGAACTCCGAGGCCGAAGCGGTCCAGCGGAAGTCCGGAGGACGAGAGCAGCAGGACGACCAGCGATCCGCCGAGGCCTGCGAGAAGGCCCCAGCAGAAGGCGTTCTCCAGGCTCCGGTCGCGGAACATCACGAGCAGGATCATCGCCAGGACGAAGTAGAGCAGCAGGACGAGGGTCAGGTAGACGTCGCCTGCCTGGATCTCGGCCTTCAGCACCAGCGAGAGGGCGATCAGGCTGCCGACGGCACCGATCGGGACAGCCTGGCGCAGCCCCTCGGCGATCACGGCGCGGCGCAGGCCGAACCAAGGGATCAGCAGGAAGGGCAGGAGGTCCGACAGGCGTTGGACCGGCAATCCGAAGCTCGACGTCAGGACGTTGAGCTGCAACGCGACCCCGAGCAGGAACACGGCGGCACGGTCGGCTACGATCGGCACCGCCCGCGTCCGTTGCATCCCGACCGCAATCGGCTCCGCTGGCCCCGTCATCGCTCCGGACCCTCCGAGAATACGCCGTGCACCCGGCGGGGGCACGCCTCCGACCATGCGCCCACTCTCGCGCGCAAAGGTTTGCGAAGCGTGCAGGCGGCGGAACGCGCCCGGCTCAGCCGCCGCGGCGGACGAAGAACCCGAGCGCCGCGCGGACCGTGGGACGCAGGAAGACCAGGGCGAGGGCGCCATAGGCCACCATGCCCAAGCTCACGCAGGCGAACAGGCCGAGGCGGTCGCCGAGGGCCGCATGGATCGGCTCCTGCATTAGGAGCACCAGGGCCGCCATGGCGCCGGCGCAGGCGGTGGCGGGCAGCAGCACCCCGACGAGACCCCCGTTGCTCACCGGGACGAAGCGCCCCGCCCGCGCGACGATCAGGGGCGAGAACAGGTAGGCCCGGACTACGTGGCCGATGACGAGGGCCGACAGGCCGAACGGTCCGGTGAGGATCGCCGCCACGGCTCCGATCCCGAACTGGACGCCGGCGAGCTTCAGGGCGGTGCCGCTGCGGCCCAGGGCTGTAAAGATCATCCACAGCATGGAGGTCACGACGAATTCCGGCGCCAGGAGCGCGAGGATGCGCAGGACCGGCGCCGCATCGTGCCACTGATCGCCGAACAGGAACGGGATCAGCGTCGGGGCCACGGCCGCCATGCCGAAGAAGGCCGGCAGCGCCAGGAACGCCGAGGTCCGGGTGAAGTCGTGGAAGGCGGCGGCGAGGTCGGCGGGGCGATCCTGCAGGCGAGCATAGGTGGTCAGCCCGACGGCCGAGAACGGGATCACCGCGACCTGGCTCACGAGATCGATACAGCGCCAGGCGAGGCGCAGGTGACCGACATCGGTGGTGGACAGGAAATAGGCGGCGATCACCTCCTGGCTGCGGATTGAGAACACCAGCAGCAGGTTGGTGGAGAAGACCCGCGAGCCGAAGGCGAGCTGGCGCCGGGCCGCTGCGAGATCCAGGCGCCGGGCCGGGATCCAGGGCATCGCCGCCCAGGTCAGGAGCGTGGTCGCTCCGGTGGCGACGAGGCGCTGGACCACCAGGCTCCAGACTCCGTAATCCGCGAGCGCCAGGGCCAGAGCAGCGGCGCCCCCGAGGATGTTCGCGCCCAGCGCCCGCAGGGCGAGCTTGCGGAAACCGAAGCTGCGCTGAAGGCGCGCCTCGTGGATCGCGCCCAGGGCCGAAATCACGAAGCAGGCGGAGAGCGCGCAGAGGGCGGGACGCAGTTCGGGCAGGTCGAGCAACCAGGCGATCGGCCAGGAAAGGCCGACGAGGGCCGCCGCGTAGACGACGCTGGAGGCCAGGGTCACCCAGAAGGCCGTGGCGGCGAAGGCCTCGTCGAGGTCGGCCTGCTGGACCACCGCATCGGGCAGGCCGCCGCGGGCGACGATCTGCAGGATGTCGATGAAGACGGCGGCGACGGCGACGAGCCCGAACTCGGCGGGCTCGATCAGTCGGGCCAGGACCAGGAACACCCCGAAGCTGAGCACGACGTTGCCGACCGAGGCCACCGCCACCCACCGGGCCGCCGCGAAGGAGCGGCCGGAGACGTCCGGCTCGTCGGTGACACCGAGGGAGGCCGGTGCGGTGGCGGCCTGCCCCGGAAGCAGTGCGTTGGCGCTCACGCGCGGTCGGCCCGGCGCTCGTCCACAAGCTCGGCGTAGAGGTCGAGATACTTCTCGGCCACGCGCTCGGAGGTCGATTCGCGGATGACGTGCTGGAAGCTGCGCTCGTCCGGCAGGTCGACGCGACCGCGGGCGATCACGGCCCGGACCCGGTCGGCGAGTTCGGCCGCGTTGCCCGGCGTGAACAGCCACGCGGCGTTGTCCTCGCCGATCAGCTCGGGGATGCCGCCCGAGGCCGCACCGATCACCGGCACGCCCATGACGTAGGCCTCGTAGATCGTCCGCGGCGAGGGCTCGGCCCAGAACGAGGGCACGATGAGCACGTCGATCTCGCTGAGGAAATCGGCGGGCTTGGCCCAACCCACGAACTCGATCGGCAGGCCCTCGGCCTGCGCCCTGAAGCGGTCGATCGAGTCGTCCATCGCCTGGCCGGCCACGAGACAGCGCCAGTCGCCGGGTCCGACCGCACGGAATGCGTCGACGAGGGTGCCGACGCCCTTCTCGACGTTGATGCGGCCGAGATAGCCGAACGTCAGCGGTCGGCCGGTGCGGTCGATCCGCCGCCGCGCCTCGGGATCGCCATCCGGTACAGTGCAGGAATAGTAGATGACCCGGCGGCGCTCCGGCGCAAGATGGCGGAACAGGCCGTGATCCACGTGGGTCTTCAGGATCTCGGTCCCGACGCTGACCACGGCCCCCACCGCCCGGTTGGTGATTTGCTTGGTGGCGTTCACCACCTTGCAGCCGAGGTGCCAGTGCGTGCAGGGCTTGCCGTGCCGGAACATCGCGGCATTGCCGCAGATCAGGTCGTATTCGCAGACCGTGTGAACGATCGGGATGCCGCGCTTGGCCGCCTCGCGCCAGACCAGGGTCGAGACGTCGAGCAACGAGTGCGTGTTGACGATGTCGGGCCGGAAGTCGTCGAGGACGCGGCCGAACTCGGCGGCGATGGCGAAATTCCACTGCTGCTTGAGCTTGGCCCAGGTGCGGCCGACCCGCGTCGCTTTGGGCCAGTCCTCCAGCCAGAAATCGTTGTTGTGGGCCATGCGGTAGACGGTGACGCCGTTGCGCACGGTCTTGGGCTCGGCCTCCCGGGCGATGCAGGCCGCCGCCACAATGTGACCGGCCGTGACCAATTCCTCGGCGAGGTGCTCCACCGAGCGCTCGGCACCGCCGACGATGTAGGGCGGGTAAAGCGCGCTGAGATGCAGGATGCGCAGCGGCCCGGTGGCGGCGATCCGCGCGGCGCCCTCCACGCCGCGCGCTGCATGAGCCGGCGCAGCGGTCGGCGCCAGCGGGGCGCGGGCGAGGCCCGAGGCCGTCATCGGGGCAGCGGCCATCTCGGAAGCGGTCATCACGGAAGCGGTCATGGGCGACACTCGTCGAGACGCGGAGGCTCGGAGAAGGCCACCGGCGGGAGAGGATGGGGGGAGGCCGCGACGCCAGCGCGAACGGCGGCGTAGAGTGCGAGATAGGCGGCGGCGACGGCGTCGGGGTCTGTGCCCGATCGAACGGCTTCGGCACGGGACAGACCGTCGGAAAGGCACTCCGGCGCGGCCACGACCCGCGCCATCGCGGCGGCCAGGGCGGCAGCATCGCCGGGAGGGACGAGCCAGGGACCGGGGCCGACCTGCTCGTTGATTCCACCCACGGCGGTACCGATCACCGGCACGGCGCGACCGTAGGCTTCCGCCACCGTGCGGCCGAACGCTTCCGGCCAGACCGGCGAGACGACGAGACAGTCGATGGCGTCGAGGAAGGCATCCTTGTCGGCATACCCGGCAAACGTTACCGGCAACCCTTCGGCCAGGGCACGGTATCGCTCCAGTCCATCCGCCGCGCGGCCGGCGATGACGAGGCGCCAGCCCTCGGGTGGCAGGTGGCGGCAGGCCGCCAGCAGCACGTCGGTGCCCTTCGAGGCCTCGATGCGTCCGAGGGAGCCGAACACGACCGGATCGCCGGACCGGCGCGGCTGGCGTGCGGAGGGACCGCCGGGGGCGATCGGGTTCCAGATCACCTGGCGGAGCGGGTGGGGAATCGCGGTGAAGAAGCCGGCGGCCAGGTGCCGGTCCAGGATGTCGGTGCCGACTGCCGCAACCGCGGAAACCGCGCGCTGGCACCGGCGGTGGGGCTCGGCGTAGAGCCGGCACTTGAGGTGCTGGCCGACGCAGGCCCGTCCGTGCTTCGCCATCGCCCCGTTGGTGCACAGGCTCGTGAAGTCGTGAAGCGTGTGGACCACCGGAATGCCGAGGCGCCGGAGCATCGGCCAGACGGCCGGGGTGATCTCCGAGATCGAGTGGGTGTTCACAACATCGGGAGCGAAGTCGCGGACCGCCGCCTCCATCCGGCTCAGCGTCTGCCGGTTCCACTGCGTGGCGAGCTTGTAGCGGAGGCGGTCGAGGCGTCCGTGCCGCGGCCAGTCGAGACTGTGGAAGGGCGTACCGTGTCCGGTCCGGTAGACGGTGACTCCGTCCTGCAGGGTCGGGGCCTCCCACCGGCGCGAGGCGCAGGCCACCGCAACGGCATGGCCGAGGCCGGCCTGAACCCGGGCCAGGGTCTCCACCATCAGTTCGGCGCCACCGACCTGCTCGGGGGCGTAGAGAGAGCTAAGGTGCAGGATGCGCATCCGCGGCCTCCCCGGCGGGCATCGGGCGGGCGGCGTCCTGCAGCGCCTCGCTCAGCACGCCCTCGTAGCGCCGGGCGGTCTCGGCCCAGTCGTAGCGGCGGGCGTTGGCGTGGCCGCGCACGATCAGGTCGGCACGCAGGCCGGGCTCGTGCAGGAGGCGGCGCAGGGCCGCGGCGAGCGCGGCGGGATCCGCGGGATCGAAGGTGAGCGCACCGTCCCCGGCGATCTCGGGCGTCGCCGAGCGATCCGAGCACAACACCGGGCAGCCCAGGGTCTGCGCCTCGAGCACCGGCAGGCAGAATCCCTCTGCGAAGGAGGGCACGCACAGGCAGAGGGCGCCCCGGTAAAGGCTGGCAAGGCGATCCTCGCCGATGCGCGACAGGCGCGTCAGCCGCACCGGCGCTCCCGCCAGGGCCGCCGCGAGGGTCTCCTGCGGGTCCTCGCCCACATGGACGATGGCGAGGTCGGGATGGGTGTGGGAGGGCGCCGCGGCCGCCCGCGCCAGGGTGGCAAAGTTCTTGTTGTGGGTGGCATTGCCCACCGCCAGGACGTAGGCGCCCCGCGTGGCTTCGGGCGCGACGCCGCTCGATGCCGACGCATCGAGCATGGCCGCGGAGGGCGCGGTCCGGACCCTTTCGCGCAAGGAGGGGTAGAACTGCCCGAGGCTGTCCCGGGTGGTGTCCGAGACCGCGATCACGCGGGCGCTGTTGCCGAGAACTAGCCGGAAGATCAGGTCCGTCGTGAGCGCCTCGCGCCACCCAGTGCAGTCCGGGAGTGTGCGGAAGTAGAGGTCATGCACGACGCTGACGCGAGCCCGGCCCCCGAAGGCCGCACCGTAGGGATCGGCGTTCAGCACCACGTCGATTCCCTCGGCCCGGCAAAGGGCCGGGACGGTGACGGCCTGGCGCAGGACATCGAGGACCATCAGGCGCGGGCGCGGCACCGTCAGGACCGCGACCCGGTCGCGGATCGCTTCGGGCAGTTGCGTGCGGGTCCAGGGCGAGCGCAGGACGACAGCGACGTTGCCCCGGTCGAGCAGCCCGGCAATTACCCGGAAGGCGACCAGCGCCACGCCGGACGGGCGCCCCCCGTGCTGGCTCGGCATGTTGACGAGAACGCGCATCATCGTGGCTCGGCAGCTTCGGAAGAGGGGATGGCCTGTATGCGTCACGCGCGGGCGGCGACCTGGCGGATCAGGGCGGCGAGGTCGTCCTGCATCCGGGCGGCGCCGTAGCGGGCAAGGGCTCGCTCGCGGGCCAGACGGGTGCGCTCCGCGAAGGCCTCCGGGCGATCCAAGATCTCGCTGAGGGCGGCGGCGATGCGATCGGGTCGACGGGGCGGCACCAGGGTGCCGAGGGCTCCGCCGTCGAGGATCTCGCTGGAGGCACCGGCATCGGTGGCGACCACCGGCACGCCGGCCAGCATCGCCTCGACGAGAGTCCGGCCGAACGGCTCGGGATCGACGGAGGGATGGACCACCGCATCGACGGCCTGCATCAGGCGGGGCACGTCGCTGCGCTGGCCCAGGAACAGCACCCGGTCCGAGACGCCGCGGGCCGCCGCGAAATCGCGCAAGGTCGCCGCGTAGGCCTCCTCGCCGAACAGGGCCGAGCCCACCACCACGCAGCGCAGGCCCGGCACCACTGCGAGCGCCTCGATCACGACGTCCTGCCCTTTCCAGGGCGCGAGACGGCTGAACACGCCAACGAGGGGACCGACCGGCAGGCCGAGTTCCGCGCGCAGTTCGGCCGCGGGGCGCGGGTCGGGGGTCAGGTCGAGGCCGTTCGGCACCACCGTCACCCGATCGCGGCGGCCGCCGGCCTGTACGAACGCCTCGGCCGCGGCCCGCGAGGGGACGACGACGCGCGCCGCGCAGGCATTTGCGAGCCGGGCCTGGATGATCCGCTGCGCCCGGCCGAAATGAGCGCCGTCGAGGATGTCGTGCAGGTGCCAGACCAAGGGGCGACCGACGAGGCGCGCGGGCAGGGCCGCGAGCAGGAAAGCTTTCTGGGAATTGGCATAGACCACGTCGCAGCCACGCGCCGCCCGGGCGAGGTCCCACGCCAGACGGGCGAGGCGCCCGAGCACCGGAAGGGCGTGCAGCGGGGAGGCATCTCGGCGCAAGCCTGACAGATCGGCGCCCGGTGCGGCGAGACGGATCGTCAGGCCGGCCTCCCGTAGGGCATCGGCGAGGGGACCGCCTTCGAACAGGAACGCCTGAGAGTCCGGCCAGGCCTGGACGACGTCCCGCAGGACGAGCTCGGCTCCGGACATGGTGCCGGTGTGGCTGACGAACAGCACCCGGGGGTAGGCCGCCCGCGTCTCGATCGGAGGCGCGGCGGGCGCGAGTTCGGACACGACCGCGGTGGAGAGCACCCCGGCCATCAGGCGGCTCCCGCGCGATGCGGCAAGGACAGGGGCATCGCCTCGTAGGCCGGCTGGCCGCCGGACTTGACCATCGTCATGGCGATGCCGAGGACGGCGCCGCCAGCCTTGCGCAGGCTCGTCACGGTCTCGATCGTGTCGGACAGCTGCGAGCGGCCCGCACGGGTGCAGCAGAGCACGCCGTCCACGTGACGGGCGAGCATGCAGGCATCCATCAGCAGGCTGGTCGGCGGACTGTCGAGGAGCACGAGGTCGTAGCGCCGGCTCCAGCGCAGGAGGTTCGCCATCCGGTGATTCATCAGGAGCTCGGTCGAGTCCGGCGTCGGGACGCCGGCCGGGATGACGTCGAATCCGTCCTTGGCGATGACGGCCGCCGCCGCGTCGATCTCGCCGCGCAGGACGCCGGCGAGGCCCGGGCTACGCCCTAGACCGAGGGACGCCTCGAAGTTAGGCCGGCGCAGGTCGCACTCGATCACCAGGACGCGGCGGCCGCTCGCGGCGCTGAGGCCGGCGATCGCGAAAGTCGTGAAGGACTTGCCCTCGCGCGGCTTGCCCGAGGTCACCAGGACCGTGCGCGAGCCGTCGCCCCCCGCCAGGAACAGGTGGGCGTGGAGGGTCCGCAGCACGTTCCGCATGCCGGGGTCGGCCTTCGCCCGCTGGAGGGCTTCGGCCAGGGGGAGTTCCCGGCGCCGGTCTGAGAGACGGCCCATCAGGCCGCCGCCATCCAGGCAGGGCAGTTGAGCAAAGACCGGAGCGCCGGTGCCGGCCACCAGCTGGGCGGGCGTGCGGACCCGGCGGTCGGCGAGGTCGCGCAGCAGGGCGACGCCGGCGGCCAGCACCGTCGCCAACACGACGGCACCGGCGAGGAAGGGCACGGGCTTGGGCGAGAACGCCTCCTGCGGCACTTCGGCGAGGCTCACCAGGCGGGTGCTGCCGGTGAGGATGCGGCGCTCGGTCTCCAGCTCGCTCGCCCGCTTGACGAGGTCGGCGTAGCGCGCTCGCTTGATCTCCGCGTTGCGGACCATGCCCTCGATCGAGGCTTCGTCGTCCATCGCGGCGGCCGCCTCGGACTTGGCGCTGTCCATCTGGGCGCGCAGGGAGCGCGCCAGGGTGTTCGAGGCCTCGTAGGTCTTGCGCAGGCCGTCGGCGACGTTGGCGAGCTCCCGATCGATCCGGGCGCGCAGGCTAGCCTGCTCGGTCTGCAGAGCGCGAACGGTCGGGTGGTTCGGGCCGAGCAGAGTGCTCTGATTGGCGAGTTGGGCACTGACCCCGCTGATCTGCTGCTTCAGGTCGCCCACGGCGCGGCTGGCGAGGACCGCCGGGGCGCTGTCGGAGCCACGGCGCCGGTCGGCCTCGATCTCCTTCAGGCGTGCGGCGGCATCTGCCTTGGCCGCCTCGGCGGCAGCGAGCTGCTGGCTGATCCCGGTGAGGCGCTCGGCGCTGATCGGACCGGTCGCGCCCTTCACAAGCCCCTTGCGGCGGCGGAAGGCCTGGATGCGTGCCTCGTCGTCGCGGATCGAGGCGTCGAGCTGCTTGATCTCGGTGAACAGCCAGTCGGTGGCCGCCTTGCGGCTCGAGGCCTGCGCGTTGCGCTGGTCTTCCAGGAAGGCGTTGATGAGGGCGTTGGTCATCGTCTGCGCCACCTCGGGCAGCGGCGACTTGTAGCCGATGGCGATGACGCGCGAGCGGCCGGCGCTGCCGACCATGTAGCGCTTCTGCAGATACGCCACGAGCGCGTCGCGATCCGAACCGAGCTTGGCGCAGACGGCATTCTTCTTTTCCGTGATCCGGTCGGGGTGCCCGCGGGTGACGGTCTCACGGCACTCGGCCATCACCGCCTCGGCGAGGCCGCTCTCGGCGGCGAGGCGCATCATGCGGGGCGAGCGGATCACCAGGATCTGGCTCTCGAGATCGGCCGGGTCGCCGAGCTTCTGGATCCAGGCCATCGAGGCGTTGCTGGCGCCCGGCTCGGGCTCGGCCACGATGACGGAGCCGGTCGCGACGTACTGGGCCGGCGTGCGGATCAGAATGGCCACCGCGAGCCCGAGGATGGCGACGAAGATGGTCGCGAACAGGACGCGGCGGCGCCAGATCTTGAGGAGAGGCGCCATGAGGGCGCCGCCGCGCTCGCGGTCCTGCTCGGGGACGCGCCCGGCGACCGGCGCGCGATCGGGCATGTCGAGGGTGAGAAGGGACATGCGCGCCGTTCCTCAGGACACGGCTTCGAAGCGGGGAACAGCCTCGAGCCGAGGGAGGGTGCGCAGGCGTGGCTCGCAGGCGGCGCGATGCATCGTGAGCTGTTCGTCGACGAAGCGCGAGAATCGGATGCGGAACAGCTCGGCGGAGAACGGCTCCGCCTGGTTCCGGCAGGCCTCGCGGGTGAAACTGTCCTCTTGGCGGATGAAGTCGCAGACGCAGGACGCGATGGCATCGGGCTCGGGCGTATCGAAGAACATGCCCGTGCGGTTCGGCCCCCGCACCAGCACGGTCTCGCGGGCTCCTCCGCGACCGAGGGCCAGGACGGGCGTGCCCTCCGACTGGGCCTCCACCACGATGATCCCGAAATCCTCCTCGGCCGCGAAGACGAAGGCGCGGGCAGTGGCCATGAGGCGGCGCAGCTCCTCGTCGGAGACGAACCCCGCGAAGGTGACGTTCGGCGTCGCGATCGCCTTCAGCCGCTCGGCCTCCGGACCGGTGCCGGCGACCACGAGGTTGAGGCCGGGCAACTGTGCGAAGGCGCGCACCACGGCCTCGACGTTCTTGTAGGGCACGAGGCGGCTCGCCACCAGGAAGTGGTTCCCGCGGGGCCCGTCGTAGCGCTGACTGGACAGGGTGACGGGCGGAGGGATCACCTCGGCGCCACGGCCGTAGACCTTGTGGATCCGCCGCGCCACGAAGCCGGAATTGGCGATGATCGCGTTCGGCCCGGCCGCGGTGCGGTAGTCCCACAGACGCATCCGGTGGAGGATGAGGCGAGCAAGCAGGCCCTTGAGGCCGCTCGCGCAGCCGCTCTCCCGCAGGTAGGTGTGCTGCAGATCCCAGGCGTAGCGCATGGGCGAGTGGACGTAGGACACGTGAAGCTGGTCCGGTCCGGTGAGCACGCCCTTGGCCACCGCGTAGCTGCTCGAGATGACGAGGTCGTAGCTCGACAGGTCGAATTGCTCGATGGCGAGCGGCATCAGCGGCAGGTAGTGCCGGTGCCGCGTACGCACGAAGGGAAGGCGCTGGATGAAGCTGGTGCGCGCTTGCGTGTAGCCAAGATAGGCCCGGGCGGACTCGGGCAAAAAGTCGAACAAGGTAAAGACATGCGCCTGAGGATAGATCTTCAGCAGTTGGCGAAGCACCTGCTCGGCGCCTCCGACCACGTATAACCAGTCGTGAACGATCGCTACGCGCATCCGAACCATCCTCGCCGGCATGCCGGACACAGAGAATCTCCGCCGACGGGCGGCAAGACCACCGACCCAGGAGAGAATTCTCTCTTCGAACTTAAATACTATGATCGATCCAGGTGTTAAAGCAGCGTCACAAGCGATTATTACTTACAGATAATGCTCTACGGATGCTATTATCGAAAATCTCGTCACCCGTCTTAGGTTTTTATTAGGGATCCGGGTAGGGGGCGGTCGCGCGAAGCGGCTTTTATCCAGTCATAGAGGAACGGGCCCGGGAAGTGCTGCAGGACGTGGGCTCCCGTCGCACACCCGCCGCAAGGCGGCTCCGATGGGCCTTTCCACGCAGCGGAACAGCCATTCCGCGAGGAGCACGGAGGCGCTGAAGGCCAGGACGAAGATCAGCGCGACGCGCTGGGGACCGGGCGCCACCAGAATGGCCGCCGCCTTGGCGCTGACGTGCAACATAAGGTTGTGGATAAGATAGAACGCATAACTGGCGTTCCCCTGCGAGAAGAGCCAGCGCGCGCGCAGGACGATGCCGCCCTGCTCCAGCAGAAGCAGCGCGCCGACCGCCAGCACCGCCGCACTCCCCCAAATGAGCGGACGCAGGAAACCCGTCATCTCCAGATCGGCGCCGAGGGCCCCCGCGACGACCTGGCCACCGAGGATGAGGGCGCCTGCGACCCCGAGGGCGGCGCCGGCTGTCCGCCGAACGGGAAAGCCGGGCGTGGGCGTCCCCAGGCGGAGATAGGCGTACCCGAGAGCCGCGCCGGCGACGAATTCGAGCACGATCGGCTTCGTGTAATAGGCCCAGTAGAGCCCTGGCACAGGCGCCAGGCCGAGAAGGACCACCGCGCCGAAGGCTGCGGCGAGGCCGATCAGTCGCGCCCGCACGCCTGCCAGCATCAGCAGGCCAGCGAAGCCGGCATAGAAGAACATCTCGTAATTGAGCGTCCAGCCCACCGAATTGAGGGGCTCGACGTAGCCGCCCCGCGAGAACGGCAGGAACAGCAGTGACTGCACCACATAGTCCAGCCGCAGCTCGACGATGCCGATCGGCTTCAGTCCGGCAAGCGCGATCAGCGCCAGCGCAAGGGTGACGAGCCAGTAGAGGGGCACCACCCGGATCGCCCGGCGGAGTAGGAACCCGCCAGGGCTCTCACGCCGACCAGCCGTGCTCACGAACATGATGAAGCCGGACAGGACAAAGAACACGTCCACGCCCGCCGCTCCGAAAGCCAGGGCGTCAGGCCTCGGCAGGATGGGGCCCGCGTACAGTCCGAAATGCGTCAGGAAGACCGCGTAGGCCGCCAGGGCGCGCAGGATCTGCAGGTTGTAGATCATCTCTCGCCGAAGGATCGCGTGCGTCCGCCGAACCGGAGCGGACCCCGAACAACGCCTGATCATCAAACTTGAGCGCTAAACGGTTGGCAAAGTCACGTCATTCCAGGCATTATCCTGAATAATTGCGCATTTCGTCAATCATCGTCAGAGTTTGTTCATCACATTATCAGGTGTTTCACCCGTGCGCTGAGATTGACGGCGAATTGTTTAGGAGGGCGGTCTTACGAAGAGATCCGGGAAGGGCGCCAACTGCAAGGATCTGCGCGAAGATCAAGAGGCTGCGCCAAGGTTCGGCACGTGGGTGAGCATCAGAAGGCCCTTAGCCGGCAAGCTCAATTGCATACAACAGAGGCCGGTATTTACCATTGCGCTCCTTGTTATTTGACAATTCATTCGGCTGACCAGTACATGAATCAGTGCTTAGACAGGAGCCGTACCTTGGTCACATCCCAGGACATCCGCCAGATCCTCGCAACCAATGAGGCGCTGGCCCCGGTCGCCGAACAGATCGGCGACGACGACAGCCTGTTCGATCGCGGCCTCGACTCGTTCGGCTCGGTCCAGCTGATGCTGGCCCTTGAGGAGCGGTTCGGCATCGAATTTCCGGACGAGTTCCTAACCCGCAAGTCCTTCGCGTCGATCGCTGCGATCCGCGAGACCGTGGCCACCGTCCTTCGTCCCAAGGCCGCATGAGCACCGTGGCCCAGCGCGGGCAGCGCGCGGCGGCAGTCGCTGCGCTTCACGCCGACTCGGTCGACCGCGACGGTCGCTTCCCGCTGGAGGCGGTCACGGCCCTCAAGGCGGAGCGCCTGCTGGGACTACAGATCCCGAGCCAATTCGGCGGCGAAGGCGCGGGGCTGAGAGAGATCGCGGACCTGTGCAGCACCCTCGGGCAGGCGTGCAGCAGTGCCGCGATGGTGTTCGCCATGCACCACATCAAGGTCGCGAGCCTCGTGACACATGGGCTAGACAGCGCCTGGCACTGCCACCTGATGGAACAGATCGCCCGGGAGCAGCTCCTCGTCGCCTCCTCGACCACGGAAGCTGGAATCGGCGGCGACCTGCGTACCAGCTTCTGCGCCGTCGAGACCACCGGCAGCGTCTTCGCCCTCGGCAAGGACGCCTCCGTGATCTCCTACGGGACGCAGGCGGACCTGATCCTCGCCACCGCCCGACGTCACCCCGAAGCCGCGGGCTCCGACCAAGTGCTGGTGGCCCTGTTCGCCGACCAGATCTCCCTGGAGCGCAAGACCGTGTGGGACACCCTCGGCATGCGCGGCACCTGCAGCGACGGCTTTCGTCTGGAGGCGCGGGATATTGCCGTCGAGCAGATCCTGCCCAAGCCCTTCGCGGAGATCGCGGCCCAGTCGATGCTGGCCTCTTCGCACCTCCTGTGGAGCAGCGTCTGGTTCGGCATCGCCAACTCCGCCGTCGACCGCGCCCGCACCTTCGTGCAGGCCGAGGCCCGGCGCCAGCCGGGACAGGTGCCGCCCACGGCCCTGCGCCTCGCGGAAGTTTCCAACACCCTCCAGGCGATGCGGGCCGCCATCGTGTCGGGGCTCCGCCGCTACGAGGACGCGCAGGGTGACGCCGACACCATCGGGTCGATCGGCTTCTCCGTCATGCTCAACAACCTGAAGACGACCACCTCCGAGATGGCCGTCGATATCGTGCAGCGCGCCCTCTCGATCGTCGGCCTCGCCGGCTACAAGAACGGCACGCCCTTCAGCCTCGGCCGGCCACTGCGCGACATCCTGTCGGCACCGCTGATGATCGGAAACGACCGCATCCTCGCCAACACCGCCAAGCTTCTGCTCGTGCAGAAGGGCGGCGGCCAGCTCATGAGCGCGTGATGGACTCGACCTTCTCTCTTCCGGCAGATTCCGGAGCCGCCGAGATCTTTGACGATGCCTCGGGCGCCGTCCCGAGCTTCCTCGACCGCCTGTTCGACCAGGGCCTCCTGGTGCGCACCGGCATCGACGGCCTCTACGGCCGCAGCGGCGCCTTCGAGAGCGTCGTCGACGCCCTCGAACGCCTGATCAGCCGACTCGGTGCGACGGATAGCGCGGAGGTGATGCGCTTTCCCCCCGCAATGAGCCGGCCGGCCTTCGAGCGCAGCGGCTACCTGAAGGGTTTCCCGAACCTCGCCGGCACGGTGCACAGTTTCTGCGGCAACGAGGCGGAGCATGCCGAGCTTCTCGCCTGCGTCGAGGCCCGGAACGACTGGACTGGTCACCAGCAGGCGACGGACATCGTGCTCACCCCCGCGGCCTGCTACCCCCTCTACCCGGCCGCCGCAGCGCGCGGCCGTCTGCCGGCAGAGGGTGGCCTGTTCGACCTGCAATCCTATTGCTTCCGGCGCGAGCCCAGCCTGGAGCCGACCCGGATGCAGCTCTTCCGGATGCGCGAATTCGTCCGCATGGGTAGCCCTGAGCAGGTGCTGGCCTTCCGCGAATCCTGGCTCGCCCGCGGCAGCGAGATGATCCGCAGCCTCGCGCTGCCCCTGGCGATCGACGTGGCCAACGATCCTTTCTTCGGCCGGGCCGGTCGGATGCTCGCCAACAACCAGCGCCAGCAGAACCTCAAGTTCGAGCTGAACGTGCCCGTGAACAGCGTCGAGAAGCCGACCGCCTGCCTCAGTTTCAACTACCACCAGGACCATTTCGGAACGACCTGGGACCTGCGCCAAGCCGACGGCAGCGTCGCCCACACCGCCTGCGTCGGCTTCGGCCTGGAGCGGATCACCCTGGCGCTTCTGCGCCATCACGGCCTGGACCTTGCCGCCTGGCCGGATTCCGTGCGCACCACCCTTTGGGGTTGAGCTGGTGACCGCCGCACTTCTCCGGCCGGCGCCGGGGCTCGGCCCCGCGATGCCCTGCGCGCCGCATCCGCTCCATGGAGCTGACCGCAACTGGCCGGAGACGAACTGCTATGTCGACCTCTGGATCGAACTCCTGCACGGGCGCGGCCTCGTGCCGGAGGCGATGTTGGGGTTCACCCTGCGGCAGGATTTCGAGGGCGATCAGTTCACGTTCTTCAAGCCACAGGCAGCCGATCTCGAGCGGCTCTATGGGCTCGAGGTGCTGGAACTCGCGGTCTACGACACCCTCGAAGCACAGGCGCTGCTCCAGGTCCGGCAGGGCCGGCCGGTGCTGGTCGAGGTCGACGCGATCTACCTGCCCGACACCCAGGGCACCACCTACGGCCGGGAGCACGGCAAGACCACGATCGGCATCCTGGCTCTCGACCCGGACACACGGGAGCTCGACTACCTCCACAATGCCGGGCGCTTCCGGCTCTCCGGCGACGATTATCATGGCCTCTTCGGATCCGCCGTGCTGCCGCCCTACGCGGAGTTCGTGAAGGCGGTCGCCCCTCCCATGAGCCCGGCGGAGTTGCCGGACGCCGCGCTCGACCTGCTCCGACGCCACCGCGACCGGGCGCCAGGGCACAACCCGATCCTGGCGTTTCGCGACACTCTCACGCGGACGGCACCAGCCCTGGTTCAGCGCCCCCTCGGGATCTTCCACGCCTACGCCTTCAACACCACGCGCCAGCTCGGCGCGAATTTCGAGATGCTCGCGAGCCATCTCGCCTGGCTTGAGGCGGCGGGTACGGGGCGTTTCGCTCCCGCCTCCGACGCGGCCTCACGCCTCGCCGTCGAGGCCAAGGCCTTCCAGTTCCAGCTTGCCCGGGCCTTTCACCGCCGCGGTGCCGACGGCCTCGCAGCGCGTCTCGACCGGCTCGCGGCCACCTACGCGGACGTGTTCGCGGCCCTCGACCGCGCGCTCGATCGATAGGGACGGATCATGGCCCGGATCCGGTCGATAGACGGTGTCGTGCCGCAGGCCGTGGACGGCCCCTGGCGGCTCACGCTGACGCCTCCCGGTGCCTGGACCGGGCCTGGCGACCTCTCGGACACCGCCGACTGGATCCCCGCCCCGGTGCCCGGTACCGCCGCCGCAGCCCTGCGGGACGCCGGACTCTGGTCCGAGGCGACCCCGACGCCGATTCATGATCAGGACGTCTGGTACCGGAGTCCGCTGGCCCGCAGTGGCCCCATCCGCCTGCGCTTTGAGGGCTTGGCGACGCTCGCCGAGGTGTGGCTCGACGGCGTGCCCGTTCTGGTCTCACGCTCGATGTTCGAGGCTCACGAAGTCGAGGCCGATCTCCGGCCGGGGACCGAGCTGGCCCTCTGCTTCCGGTCGCTCAAGGCGGAGCTCGACCGCCCGTCGAAGCGCGGCCGCTGGCGCCCCCGGATGATTACTCCGGGCTCCCTGCGCCACGTCCGCACGAGCCTCCTCGGGTTCATGCCGGGCTGGTGCCCGGAAATCGACCTCGTGGGTCCCTTCCGCCCGATCACAGTGGAGCCCCAGCACCTCGGTCTGATGGAAGCCGACCTTCGGGCCATCTATGATGGCGACGCAGGCCGGCTCTCGGCGCGCCTTCGGATCAGCGGCCACCCCGCGTCGGTCACGCTTCGTTGCGACGGGCGGGCGATCGTCCTGACGGAATCCGCGCCCGGCCTGTACGCCGGAACCCTGTCGCTGCCTGGCATTGCGCCCTGGTGGCCCCATACCCACGGCACGCCCCACCTCCATGCCGTGAGCGTGGAGGTCGACGGCACGACCATCGATCTCGGCCGGACAGGCTTTCGCACCCTGTCGCTGACACGTCCCTTCGCAGAAGGTCTGGCCCTCGCCGTCAACGGCGTGCCGGTGTTCTGCCGCGGCGCCAATTGGACCCCGTCGGACCTCGTCGGCCTCGGGACCGAGGAGTGCGGCACCCTCGTCGACCTCGCGCGCGAGGCCGGCATGAACATGCTGCGCGTCCCCGGCACCACCCTCTATCCCGCGTCCGAATTCTACGACCTCTGCGACGCCGCCGGCATCCTCGTCTGGCAGGACCTGATGCTGGCGAATTTCGATTATACGCACGACGCCGCCGATTTTACCGACGCCCTCGCGCGCGAGGTGACGGGCGTGCTCGACCGAGTTCAGCTCGCCCCCTCCCTCGCCGTGATCTGCGGCGGCAGCGAGGTCTGGCAGCAGGCGGCCATGCTCGGAGCGCCACGGACCGTCTGGGCCGACGCCTTCGGCAGCGAAACGTTGCCAGGGCTCGTCGCCGACACCCGTCCCGACCTCGTGGTGGTGCCGAACTCGCCGTCAGGCGGCGACCTGCCGTTCTCGCCGAGCGCGGGCTGTACCCATTATTACGGCGTCGGTGCCTATCGTCGGCCTCTTGAGGATGCGCGCCGGGCCGAGGTGGGCTTCGCCAGCGAATGCCTCGCCTTCGCCAACCTGCCGGAACCGGCGACGCTCGGGCAGCGACGGCCCGCCGATCCGCTCTGGACGCGCGGCATCCCCCGCGACCGGGGCGCCGACTGGGACTTCGAGCAGGTGCGCGACCACTATGTCGGCCTGCTCTACGGGGTCGATCCCGCCCCCCTGCGCGCCGACGATCCCGAGCGCTACCTCGAACTCGGCCGCGCTGCCGTGGCCGAGGTCATGGAGCAGACCTTCGCCGAGTGGCGCCGAGCGCGCTCTCCGACGGCCGGCGGCCTCGTCTGGTTCCTGCGCGACCTCGGACCAGGCACCGGCTGGGGCGTGATCGACTGGACCCAAGCTCCAAAATCCGGGTGGTACGCTCTGAAGCGGGCCTTCCGTCCGGTTCAGATCACCCTGTCGGACGAGGGCCTGGGCGGTCTATACATCCATGTTCACAACGAGACCGCCGGGCCTGTGGACCTGCGCGTCGCACTGACCTTCGCGGACCGAACCGGCAAGGTCGCGGCGCGGGCAGAGCGCGGGATCACGCTCGACCCGCGCGCCTCCCTGACCCTCTCCTCGGCCGAGATGCTCGGCCGCTTCTTCGATGCCACCGACAGCTACCGCTTCGGCCCCCGCATCCACGACGTGGCACATGCCCGTCTCACCGATACGGACGGCGCGGTCGTCGCCGAGAGCTTCCACTTTCCCGGCACCCGGCCGGTCACCCCCGAGGCGATCGGCCTGCGGGTCGAACCCGTGGCGGGTGCATCCGTGCCGACCCTGCGCGTCGGAACCGACCACCTCGCCCTCGGTGTGACCGTACGGAGTTCCGCGGCGCGGCCCTGCGACAGTGGCTTCCACCTAGCGCCGGGGTCGGACAGGCTGGTTCGCTTTCCCGGTTGCCAGCGGCTCCCGCAGGGCATGGTTGCGGCCCTCAACAGTAGAGAGAGCGTGAGGTTCGGTCATGACGCGTGAGGTCCGCCACCAGCATGGGACGAGCGCGGCGCCCGACGCCGCCGTGCCGGTGACCTTCGACGACCTGTTCGGGTGGATCCACCCGGCCGCGGGCCGGCGTGGCGTGGTCCTGTGCGGCGCCTTCGGTTTCGAGCAGATGGCCGCCCATCGCCCCTGGCGTGCCCTGGCGGATCGGATCGCCGCGGCCGGCTGCCCGACCCTGCGGTTCGACTATCCGGGGGAGGGCAACTCTGGCGATCCAGCCGAGGCGCGGGTTTCGGCCAATGTCGCGGCAATCCGCCGGGCAGTGCAGCTCCTGCGCGAGACGACCGGCGTCACGGAGATCGTCCTCGTCGGCCTGCGTCTCGGCGCCAATCTGGCTCTTCTGGCGGCCCAGGAGGAGGCGGTCGACCGCCTGGTCCTGCTGGCACCGGCCGTCACCGGACGCGCCTATCTCCGCGAGATGCGGCTTCGCGCCCGGACAGTGGGCGGTGTCGCGGGGGGTGTGGCCCCGACGGCGGATCCGGACGGCCTGTCCGTCGGGGGCTTCCGCATGGATGCGGCCTTCCTGGCCGATGTTGGCGCCCTCGACGCCACCGCGATCCCACGTGCGCCGGCGCCGCGAACCCTCCTCCTCGCCCCGGAAACCCGGACGCTGGCGGGACGCCTAACGGCGCTCGGCAGTGCCGTCGAGACGGGACCACTGCCGGGCCTTCCGCTCCTCGTCGGCGACCCGATCTTCGCCGAGGTCCCTGAGGCGGATTTCGATCGCATCACCGCTTTCGCGACGGACGGCGTGACGATCGCCGGACCCGCGATCCCCCTGCATCTCGGCCCGGCGCGCCTCGCCAGCAGCGACTGGTCCGAGACACCTGCCCGGTTCCAGCCGGACCTGTTCGGCATCCGCTGTACGCCGCGTCGGCAGGATCCGGGCGCGCCGACAGTGGTGTTCGTCTCGACCGGCATGACCGTGCATTCGGGCTGGGGCCGGCAGACCACGACACTCGCCCGCAGACTCGCTACGGACGGAGTTCCCTCCCTCCGCTTCGATCTCGCCGGCATCGGCGACAGCGGCCGCCGGTCGGATGGCCGCAAGCCGCCCTACGCCCCCGACGGGTTCGCGGATGTGGGCCGGGCCCTCGATCACCTGGCCGAGGTCCGAGGACCCATCGTCCTCGTGGGCACTTGCAGCGGCGCCCATGCGGCGTTCCAGGCCCTCTGCCGCGACGCGCGGGTCGATGGAGCGCTCCTCGTCAACCTCTACTGCTTCGATTGGGACCCGGACGAGGATGTCGACGCCGCGATCCGCCAGACCTTCGGCAGCACCGGTACCTACGCGGCGCTGCTCAAGCGGGGTGCGACCTGGCGGCGGCTCCTGCGCGGCGAGATCCACGTGCGGGCGATCGGTGCGACCCTGGCCAAGCGCAGCCTCGCGGCCGCCGTGCGGCGGCTGCGGCGCCTCGTAAACCCAATCTCCCCCGGCGGCTCCGTCGCCCGACGGGTCGCGCGACTGCGGCGACGGGGTGCCGAGATCCGCCTCGTCTATAGCGCCGGTGACCCCGGGCTCGCCGCCCTGCATCGCCATCTCGGGCGTGCGCCCGGTCGGGCGGATCGGCGTCTCGGCGCGCCCGTGGCGATCGTGCCGGAGGTCGACCACAACTTCAGCTCGCCCGCGGCCCAGGCCCTGCTCGGGCATCACCTGCGCGACCTCCTGCGGGCGGTTCAGGAGGCTCAGGCGTTTCGCGTTGAAGCGCGCAGCCTCGTCGAGACCGATTCCGGAGCCACCATTCTGGCGAGCCTGGCGTGAGCCGGCTCACCCGCCGGGCGACCCTGGCCCTGGCGGCGGGGGTCTTCGCACCGCGGGTCGTGGCCGCGCCCGCGCCCGTGCATCGCTGCGAGGACCTGATCGATGCCATCGGCATCAACGTGCATCTCGGCCATGGCGGCTCGCCCTACGTCGCGCGCTTTGCCGAGTGCGCCGCCGCCCTCGACGACCTCGGCCTGCGTCACCTGCGCGACGACATCGTCCTCGTCGGCACGGAGCCCTCCGGGCAGTTCGAGCGGATCGCCGGTCTCGCCCGCCGGGGCTACCGCTTCAGTCTGGTCTTCTACGACGGCCTGACGCCCGGTCCCCGCGTACCGCCGGAGCGCTTCGCCGAGATCGCCGACTGGGCCGAGGACGGGCTCGTCGTCGTGGAGGGCGGCAACGAGCCGCCGGTGGCCGCGCGGCCGGGCCTTGCCCGCCTGTCCGCGGATCATCAGGCGGCGCTGTTCCGCACCGTGCGGGACACCCCGCGGCATCGCACCGTCCGGGTTGCTGGGCCGAGCTACATCCAGGCCAACATCGCCGCCGCGGAGAACCTGTCCGCCTCGGTCGATCTCGCCAATGTCCACGCCTATCCGGGGATGGAGCATCCCGAGACCCGAGGCGCGGGCAGTCTCGGCGGTTTCGTCGCGGCCGTTCGTCCGGTCTTCGGCTCCGCGCCGGTCATCGTCACGGAAACGGGCTATCACACGGCCCTGGCCACCCGGAGCGCCCACCTGCCGGTCTCGGAAGCCGTCCGCGCCCGCTACCTGCCGCGCCTGCTCCTGTGGAGCTACCTGCAGGGCGTGCGGCGGACCTATCTCTACGAGCTGATCTCCGCCTTCGACGGGGGCGAGGCCGACCCCGAGAGCCGGTTCGGCCTCATCGCCCATGACGGCACGCCGAGCGCGTCCTTCGCGGCCGTGCGAAGCCTGATCCGCCTGTTCAACGGCCGCGCAGAGGAGGCGCGGGCGTCCCGGGACCGCATCGGGGTGGTGCTGCCGGTGGGCGTGCCCGATCTCGTGGCGGCCAGCTTCGCGCGGGCGGACGGCGCCCTGCTGGTGCCGGTCTGGCTCGGGCTCGACGGCTGGGATCGGAACGCCCGGGCGCCCCGCCCGGACAGCGCGCCGCGCACCGTGGACTTGCACCTTTCGAGCCCGCCCCGGCGGTTGCGGCTGCACCGCTTCGGCGATGACGGCGTCGTCGGCGTCACCGCGCTGGCGCCAATGCAGGCCTTCACGGTGGCGGTCACCGACCGCCTCGCCGTGCTCGAGATCTGGTAGTCCGCCGGTCCTAAGGGGCCGATTCGTCGACGAACTGGATGCCGATCTCACCCTGCTTGCGCCAGGCGACCCGGGCCGGGCGACGCTCGCCCTGCATCTCCAGGAGCAGCGTGAAGCGGTCGGGAATGCCGACCACGCTGGCGACCCGGAGGCGGGCGCCGGACGGGGAGCGGTTGCGCAGGGTGCAGTCGATCACGCCGCCACCGTGCAACGCGATCTTGCCTGCCAGCAACGTGCGGGAACGGGGCTCGGATCGTCTCTCTTCCATCGGGAGTGCCATGTGGTTGTGGTCTGAGCGAAGGTAAGTCCTGAGTGGTTACGACCCGGTAACAACGATGCCCGGGGCGGATCGGCATCGAAACGGCGCACCGATCATGTCCTGGGTGGGCCAGACGATGTGGAAGACCTTGCGACTGTTCAGCGGTGTGGCCGTCGGCAGGCAGGGACGCGGCACCGAGGCGGCATCCGGCCGGGTGATCCTGACCCCAATCCGGGAGACATCATCGACCCGGCAGGCGATCTTCGCGCGTGCGTCGAGGGTGAGGCGGCCGGCGTGATCGGACCGGATCCAGGGCGCGGCGCGGCGGTCTTGCATGGGACGGATCTCGAGACCGATCGGACATCGCAGGATTCGGACGTCGCAGGATTCGGATATCGCAGGATTCAGGGGGCCGTGCGAAGAACGGCCTAACCGGGTCGCTCAAATTGCCTGTACCCCGCGAGAAAGGCCGCAACGCGGACTTCCGGGCGGGAAAACCGCGCCGGGTATACGGCGGAGGTCGTGTCGAGGTCGCGCGACGGGCCAACGCCCCCGGGTGACAGCTGTGCACGGGACACAACCCTCGGCTGGAACCGGGGGGTGCGACGTCCCGTTCGGCAGGAGGACAACCGGAGCCGAGCGCCATGAAGATCGTCACCGTCGCGGACCTCATCGTCGACACCCTGGATCAGGCGGGCGTCCAGCGGATCTACGGCATCGTCGGCGACAGCCTGAACGCGCTGACCGAGTCGCTGCGGGCCCGGGGCACCATCGACTGGGTCCATGTCCGGCACGAGGAGGTGGCGGCCTTCGCGGCGGGAGCCGACAGCCAGCTCTCGGGCAAACTCGCGGTCTGCGCCGGGTCCTGCGGGCCGGGCCATGTCCACCTGATCAACGGCCTCTACGATTGCCACCGCACCCGCACCCCGGTGCTGGCCATCGCGGCCCATATTCCCTCGTCCGAGATCGGCTCGGGCTACTTCCAGGAGACGCATCCGGGCGAGCTGTTCCGCGAGTGCAGCCACTACTGCGAGATGGTGGGCGACGCCTCCCAGCTGCCGCAGGTGCTGGAGAACGCCATGCGGGCGGCGATCGGCCTCTCCGGCGTCGCCGTGGTGATCATCCCGGGCGACGTCGCCCTGATGGACGCGCCCACCCGCGGGGTCGCCCCCAATGCGGGGCTGATCCCGCCCAGGCCCGTGGTGCGGCCGGCCGAGACCGAGCTCACCGCGCTGGCCGACCTCCTGAACGGCTCCGAGCGGATCACCCTGCTGTGCGGGCGCGGCTGCGCGGGGGCCCATACCGAGCTGCTCCAGCTCGCCGAGGCCCTGAAGAGCCCGATCGTGCATGCGCTCGGCGGCAAGGACGTGGTCGAGTACGACAACCCCTACGACGTCGGCATGACCGGGCTGATCGGCTTCGCCTCGGGCTATGCCGCGATGATGTCCTGCGACACGCTGCTGATGCTCGGCACCGACTTTCCCTACCGGCAGTTCTACCCGCAGGACGCGACGATCGCGCAGGTCGACATCCGCCCGGGCCAGCTCGGGCGCCGGTGCAAGCTCGACCTCGGCCTCGTCGGCCACGTGGACGACACCATCCGGGCCCTGCTGCCGAAGCTCACGGTCAAGACCGAGCGCAAGCATCTCGACGCCGCCCTGAAGCACTACGCCAAGGCGCGGGAGGACCTCGACGACCTCGCCACGGTCACGCCGACCCGGAGCTGGTTCGGCCTCAAATCCGGCCCGCAGCCGATCCACCCGCAATACCTGACCAAGCTCGTCAGCGAGGCGGCCGACGACGACACGGTGTTCACGGCCGATGTCGGCACCCCCACGATCTGGGCGGCGCGCTACCTCAAGATGAACGGCCGGCGCCGGCTGATCGGCTCCTGGGTGCACGGCTCGATGGCCAACGCCATGGCGCAGGGCATCGGCGCGCAATCGGCCTATCCCGATCGGCAGGTGGTCTCGCTCTCCGGCGACGGCGGCTTCACCATGCTGATGGGCGACCTCCTCACCCTGCGCCAGCAGCAGCTGCCCCTGAAGATCGTGGTCTACAACAACGGCACCCTCGGCTTCGTCGAGCTCGAGATGAAGGCCGCCGGCTACATCGAGACCGGCGTGTCCCTCGACAACCCGGACTTCGCCGCCATGGCCCGCGGCGCCGGCATCCATGCCGTCCGGGTCGAGGACCCGGCCGAGCTGGAGGGCGCCGTGCGCGAGGTGATGGCCCATCCGGGGCCGGCCCTCCTCGACTGCGTGGTGGCCCGCCAGGAACTCTCGATGCCCCCGAAGATCGACGGCAAGCAGGTGAAGGGCTTCAGCCTCTACGTCCTGCGGGCGGTGATGAGCGGGCGCGGGGATTCGGTGCTCGACCTGGCGAAGACGAACCTCCTGCGCTGAGGCTCGGAGCCGCGCGAGCGGCCCGAGCTCTCCGACTGCCCCCCGGCCCCGAACCGCCGCCGCGGGCGCGGCCGGGAATCTCCCGGCCGCCCGAGGCCGTCAGCCCAAGGGGGAACGGCCCTCGATCGCGCCGAACTGCAGGTAGTGCAGCATCGGGTCCATCTGCGCGGCGCCGACGTCCGGGTTGGCCGCCTCGTACGCGTTGGTGTGGAAGCTGGCGGAGGGATCGCGCCCTTCCTTCCAGCCGAACTCGTGATAATGCGCCAGCGGATCCATGTTGGCCGCGGCGACGTCCGCGTAGGCGTTCAGGTACGCCTGGGTGTCGAAGATCGCATTCGGGTTGCGGCCCTCGTGCCAGCCGTTGGTCTCGTAGTGCTGGTACGCGAAGGCGAAGCTGTCCCCGCCGGCCTTGAGCGCCGCCTGGGCGACGTCGCGGTTGGACAGCAGATAGTATTCCGCGTCGAAGCCCGGATGCGTGTTCAGGTCGGTGGCGCGGCCCACGGCGTCGTAGGTCTCGCGTCCCTCGGCCTGACCGAAAGCGAGGTAGTGGGTCAGGGGATTCATGCCGTCCGCCTTCACGTCGGGATTCCGGGCGAGGTAGAGCTCGTTGTCGAAGCTCGACGACGGATCGCGGCCCTCTTTCCAGCCCTGGGTCTCGTAATGCGTCAGGGGATTCACCTTGGCGGCCGCGACATCCGCATTGGCCGCCAGGTAGCCCGTGGTGGAGAACGCGGCGTTCGGATCGCGGCCCTCCTGCCAGCCGAACTGGGCGTAGTGCGTGTCGGCATCTATGCCGTCCCGCCAGACGTCCTTGTTGCTCCCGTAGTAGAACAGGTCGTCGACCAGCGGGCTCGCATCGTTCTCGACGATGGTCCCATCGGTGAACCTGATCTCGTAGATCCCGGTGACGTCGTGGGACAGCCCGTTCGGATCGATGAGGAACGCGCGTCCCTCGTCCATCCGGACCTGCGAGGCGTCGAAGGCGAAGTTGAACGTGACGGAGTTGCGCGATCCCACGTCGATGATCGCCCCGATCGTCTCGGTGGCGCGCCCGTCATGGCTCAGGCCATCGGTGTAGGACGCAGCGATGGTGAGCGACTTGCCGCCATCCTGGTAGCCGGGCGTATAGACACCGGTGGTGTTCGTCTCGACCACGATCCCGTCGAGCGTGAAGTCGTAGGCCACGCTGCCGGCGGCCGGGTCGCCATCCGCGTCCGTCACCCGGGCGGTGAGCATCTGTCCCTCGACGGCCTTGCCCTCGCTGAGGCCGGCCAGGACCAGGCTGCCGGCCCGGTCCCCGTCCGCCACGCTCCCGCCCGCGGCCGCCACCACGCCGTCATGCCCCTGGGCATCGGTGTAGCTGGCGATCACGGAGAGGACCTTGCCGCCATCGGCGTAGCCGAGGGTGTACTGGCCGGACGTGTTGGTCTCGACCGTGCTGCCGTCGAGCTGGAAGGCGTAGCGCACGCCCCCCGGTGCCGGGACCCCGTCGGGGTCGGACAGGCTGGCGCTGACGGTCTTGCCCTCCACCACCAGGCCCGACACGAGCAGGCTGCCGTCCCGGTCCACGTCCGTGACGCTGCCCCCCGCGGCTGCCACCACGCTGTCATGGCCCTGCGCATCGCTGTAGCTGGCGATCACGGAGAGGACCTTGCCGCCATCGGCGTAGTCGAGGGTGTACTGGCCGCTGGCATTGGTCTCGACGGTGGCGCCGTCGAGTTGGAAGGCATAGCTCGCCCCTCCCGGCGCCGGGGTGCCGTCGGGATCCGACAGGCTGGCGCTGACGGTCTGGCCCTCCGCCACCAGGCCGGACAGGAGCAGGCTGCCGGCCCGATCCACGTCCGTGACGCTGCCGCCCGCGGCCGAAGCGATGTCCGCGTGGCCCTGCGCATCGGTGTAGCTGGCGACCACAGCGAGCAGCTTGCCGGAATCGGCGTAGCCGAGGGTGTACTGGCCGGAAGTATTCGTCTCGACCGTGCTGCCGTCGAGTTGGAAGGCGTAAGTCACGCCCCCCGGCGCCGGAGTCCCATCGGGATCCGACAGGCTGGCGCTGACGGTCTGGCCTTCCACCATCGGGCCCGAGAGCAAGAGGCTGCCGGCGCGGTCCACGTCCGTGACGCTGCCACCCGCGGTCGAGGCGATGTCCGCGTGGCCCTGTCCATCGGTGAAGCTCGCGACCACCGCAAGCAGCTTGCCGGCATCGGCGTAGCCGAGGGTGTACTGGCCGGAGGTGTTGGTCTCGACGGTGCTGCCGTCGAGCTGGAAGGCGTAAGTCACGCTCCCCGGCGCCGGAGGCCCATCGGGGTCCGACAGGCTGGCGCTGACCGTCTCGCCCTCCGCGACGAGGCCCGACAGCAGGACGCTGCCGGCCCGGTTCGCGTCCGTGACGGTGCCGCCCGCGGCCGCGACCACGCCGTCATGCCCCTGAGCATCCGTGTAGCTGGCAACCACCGCGAGGACCTTGCCGGCCTCGCCATAGCCGAGCGTGTACTGGCCGGAGGTGTTGGTCTCGACCGTGCTGCCGTCGAGCTGGAAGGCGTAGCGCACGGCGCCGGGTGCCGGGACCCCGTCGGGATCCGACAGGACGGCACTGACGGTCTGGCCCTCGGCCATCGACCTCACCAGGATCAGGCTGCCGGCGCGATCCACGTCCGTGACGGTGCTGCCTGCGGCCGAGGCGATGTCCGCGTGCCCTTGCGCATCGGTGTAGCTCGCGACCACCGAGGGGGCCTTGCCGCCGTCGCCGTAGCCAAGGGTGTACTGGCCGGAGGTGTTGGTCTCGACCGTGCTGCCGTCGAGCTGGAAGGCGTAGCTCACGCCGCCGGCGGCCGGGACCCCGTCGGGATCCGACAGGCTGGCGCTGACGGTCTGGCCTTCCACCATCGGTCCCGAGAGCAGGAGGCTGCCGGCGCGGTCCACGTCCGTGACGGCGCCACCCGCGGCCGAGGCGATGCCGGCATGGCCCTGCCCATCGGTGTAGCTCGCGACCACCGCGAGCAGCTTGCCGGCATCCGCATAGCCGAGCGTGTACTGGCCGGAGGTGTTGGTCTCGACGGTGCTGCCGTCGAGCCGGAAGGCGTAGCTCACGCCCCCCGGCGCCGGGGTGCCGTCGGGATCCGACAGGCTGGCGCTGACCGTCTCGCCTTCCGCGATGAGGCCCGAGAGCAGGACGCTGCCGGCGCGATCCACGTCCGTGACGCTGCCCCCCGTGGCCGAGGCAACGCCGGCATGGCTCTGCCCATCGGTGTAGCTCGCGACCACGGACAGGGCCTTGCCGGCATCGGCGTAGCCCAAGGTGTACTGGCCGGAGGTATTCGTCTCGACCGTGCTGCCGTCGAGCTGGAAGGCGTAGCGCACGCTCCCCGCGGCCGGGACCCCGTCGGGGTCCGACAGGCTGGCGCTGACCGTCTCGCCTTCCGCCACCGAGCCCGACAGGAGCAGGCTGCCGGCCCGGTCCACGTCCATGACGGTGCCGGCCGAGGCGGAGGCCGTGTCCGCATGCCCGAGGGCGTCGGTGTAGGTGGCCGTGACGGCGATGATCTTGCCGCTGTCGCCGTAGGTCGGCGTGTAGCTGTTGGACGCGGTCGCCTGCAGCACCTGATTCGTGACGATATCCAGGAAAGTGTAGAGCACCGTCCCACCGGGCATCAGGCCATCGGCATCGCTGAGGGTCGCCACGATGGGCGTGCCTTCGGTCGCATCGCCGTTGGTCAGGCCGGACAGGGTCAGGTCCCCGGGCTGATTGGTCTCTGCGATCGTGTAGGGGCCTGCCGCGTAATCGCCGGGAATGAAGACCGCGTTGTTGACGTCCGCGAGGACGTTCAGGCTGATCGGCCCACCGATCTGCGCGGTCGGAAGGCTGAATTCCAGCACCGTGCGATCGGCATTGTAGGCGTAGGCGAGGGGTATGCCAGAGACGAGGTTCCCCCCATCGGCCCCCGTATAGAGATAGGGTTTCCCGTCCGGCGCGATGTTGATGTTGAAATCGTAGCCGCCGTAGAGGCCGAAGAGTGTGTATCCGGTCGCCGCGCTGGCATCGGTGTCGAGCCAGAGCGTGGTGTAGGTCCCGATCGCGGTTCCGGCGGGGGCCGTGATGGCGAAGGATGCCACGCCGCCCTGGATGTGCCCGTAGAGGCCGTAATCCGTCGGCCCGCTGCCGACAGGATTGAGACGATCGGAAGGCGCCCATTCACCGAGATTACCGTCCATCGTATACATGGCGTCCCTGTCTCCCTGCGACAGAAAAGATACGAACGACGACGACCACAGCGTATCTATCGACGCGAACAGGTCCTGATGCGCGCTTCAGAGGAGCCAGATGAGTGGCAGTAAAGATCAGGGCTCCAGAACAACCATTCGCGATTAGACGATAACGCTGCCGTTTTTGCGTTTATTTTTACGTACCTCAGCAGGACAACGAGGAAAATCAAACCTTTGGTTCTTTGAATAACGAAAAATGATTAGAGACTTCGGGCGGGCACGGGCGGATGATCCACGCCGCGGCGGCGCGGATTCGGCGCAGGCGCCAGCGCGGCCCGCCGCGTCCGGCGGATCGCTGCGGGCGGCTCGGGGCTCGGCTCCGGAGCGGCGCCGGCGTGCCGATCCGGGCACGGCCGCGCGGATTCGCGCCTCAGGTGCTCAGGTTCAGGCGGTAGCGGTACGCGTCGCCGCGGAACAGGCCCTCGACATACTCGATCATCACCGAGTCGCCGTTGTAGCTGTGGCGCTTGATCAGCAGGCAGGGGAGGGGCTGGGCGAAGGCGAAGATCTCGCATTCGGCCGCATTCGGCATCGTCGCCTCCACGGTCTGCTCGCAGCGCACGAGGCGGCCGCCCGGGTGCTCGGCCAGGAAGGCGTAGACCGAGCCGGAGAGGTCGCCGGTCTCCAGGGCGGGCACGGCCCGGAGGTTGTACCAGGCCACCTCCCGGGACATCGGCACGCCGTCGCCGGAGCGCACGCGGGTCAGCCGCAGGAACGGGGCCGTGGAGGGCAGGCCGAAGATCGAGGCGATCGAGCGGTCCTCGGTGACCGCCCGCTCCAGGATGCGGGAGGAGGGGATCTTGCCGAGCTCCCGCATCTCCTCGGTGAAGCCCTTGAGGCGGTCCATGCCCGGGCGCACCGGCTCGGGGCGGTGGCGCACGAGGAAGCCCGAGCGCCCGCGGGGGACGAGCAGATCCTCGTCGCTGAGCTCGGCATAGGCGCGCTGGACCGTGACGCGGCTGACCCCCAGACTGTCGGCCAGTTGCCGTTCGGCCGGCAGGATGACGCCCGGCGGCAGCGAGCCCGACAGGATCAGCTCGCGCAGCTGGCCCTCGATCTGCCGGTAGAGCGGCATGGCGGTGTCGCCGCGCAGCCGCAGCAGGGACAGCACCGAGGGGCGATCACCGGCCGCGAGATCCGGCGCGACATCGCCGTGTATCGTCCGATTTCTAGGGCGCACGTCCGACCGACCTCCGGTAGGGATGCTTATATCGGATCAGCCCGGGGTGCTCCATGCGGGTCTTCGTCATCGGCAGCTTCGTGATCGCCTGCTCGGTCAAGGTCGCACGGCTGCCGCAGGCGGGCGAATCCCTCGCGGGCTCGGCCTTCCGCGCCGAGCCCGGCGGCAAGGGCTTCAACCTCGCCCTGGCCGCGCACCGGCTCGGCGTCCGGGTGGACGGGCTCTTCGCCGTCGGCGAGGACGTGTTCTCCCCGGTGGTCCGGTCGACCTTCGCGCAGGTGGGCTTTCCCGACACGATGCTGGTGCCGCGTGCGGGCTCGACCGGGGCCGGCGTCGCCTTCGTCGATCCGGCGGGGGAGAACTGCCTCGCGGTCTGCCTCGGGGCCAACCTCGCCCTGACGGCGGCGGATGTCCGGGCCGCCGCCGCCCGCGTCGAAGACGCCGACCTCGTGGCGGCGACCTTCGAATCCCCGGATGCGCCCATCCGCGAGGCCTTCGCCCTGGCCCGGGGGCAGGGGCGGCCCACCCTGCTCAACCCGTCGCCGATGCGCCCCCTCGACCCCGCGATCCTGGCCGACACCACGATCCTCGTGGTCAACGGGATCGAGGCGGCGGAACTCGGCCTCGGCGCGGCCGAGACTCTGGAAGCCATCCGGACCGGGACGCGCGCCCCGACGCCGGCCATCGCCGCCCTCCTCGACGGCGGCCCGGCCTGCCTCGTGGTGACCCTGGGGGAGCGCGGCGCGATCGCGTTCCGCCCCGGCCTGCCGCCCCTGCGCCAGCCGGCCTTCGCGGTGACGGCGATCGATACGGTCGGGGCAGGGGACGCCTTCGCGGCCGGCCTGATGGCGGCCCTGCTGGCGAAGGCCCCCCTCGATGCCGCCCTGCGGCGCGCGGCGGCCTGCGGGGCGCTGGCCACCGGTCAGTTCGGAGCCTTCGACGCCTTCCCGACCGCCGCCGCCCTGGACGCCTTCCTCGAAGCCTTCCCGGACGCCTTCCCGGACGCCGTCGGGCCGGACGGCGCCTCCCCCGGTGCCGGCCTCAGCACGGGACCGACGGCCCGCTGAACAGCGAGAGCGAGGCGACGATACTGAGGAGTTCCGCCTGCCGCTTGGTCCCCGTCTTGTTGAAGATCGAGGTGAGCTGGGTCCGCACCGTGCTGGTCTGCACGCCGACGCTCTCCGCATAGGTCTGCAGGCGCAGGCCCCCGGCCAGGGCCTGGAGCAGGCGCGCCTCCGCCGGGGTCAGGTCGAAAAGCAGGTGGAGGAGGCCGTCATCCGGCGCCGCCCGGACGCCGACCTCCACCAGGATGAGCAGCACCGCCGAGGCGTCGAAGACGTCGCCGGGGTGCCGGTCGAAGCGCAGGATATGGGCGATGTGGGCGCGGTGGTCGGCGTAGCTGCGCACCGGCATGGTCTGGGCCGTGCGCCGGCCGGCGACCACGTTGGCGATCGCGTCCTGCAGAAGCTTGCTGTTGGCCAGGCTCTTGAACAGCAGGCCGCCGTGCTGGCCCGAGGGCAGGACCTCGTCCCGCTCCTGCAGGCGGGCATTCATGGTCAGGACCCGGCCCGAGGCCGACAGGACCGCCGCCGGCAGCCCGATCCGGCTAAGGGCCGTGGTGGTGGTACGGGCGCGCTCGGAGCCGAATTGCGCGCTGAGCTGGCAGGCGCGGACGAGATGCGGCCGCAGGGCATCGAGGCGCGGCAGGAGGCCGGCCTCGTGCGGACCCGCCTCGGCCCGGCGCTCGGCCGTGACGATGGCCACGTCGCCGGTGGGGAGGGGGATCGTCGTGCCCACCTGCCAGAACGGTTCGTCGACCCGGCAGGCCCGGCCGTCATAGGAGCCCGGCAGCAGGTCGACGTCGCGGACGAAGCTGCCATGGGCGAGGGCGCGCCACTGCGCCGTGCGCCCGCTGCCGCGCCCGGTCGCGGCGTCGGTGTGATGCCGCAGGCGGCGCTCGAGGGCGGGGGAGGCGATCCAGCGCGGCGTGCCCGCGGGCGGCAGCACCATGAGCACGCCGCCATCGGAATGCGCGGTCTCTCCGAAGCATTGGAGCACGTCCGGCCAAAGTTCCGGCGTGCCGGCCGCCTCGTAGATCCGGTCGATTAGAGCTTCCCGCACCGGCCCGCCCCATCAGTGATCTGTCTGATCTTGATAAGACCAATATCAGTCCAAAACCAGCAGCGGTATCCTCCGAATGGGGGATGTCGCTGGCCCGACGGGGGCACGGGGACGTCGGCGGCGCCCTCCGTACAGGGCCGAGGCGATGGCGGGCGGGATCCGGCCGGCGTCCGGAACGGCGGCAAGCCCCTGGTAGGACAGGCCTTTCCCGATGAGACGCGCGCGCCGTGCGGGGTCCGCGGCGACCGGAGCGGCGGCGGCCACGCCATCCGCCGTCCGGTGGATGCCTGGCCTCCCGGCCTGCCTAGACTATCGGTGTTTCGGAGGATCCAGCCATGAAGATCTTATGCGCCGGCGTTATCATCATCCTGTCCTGCACGGTGACCTGGGCGGACGAACTCAACGACTTGCCCGATCTCGCCTGCGCCCAGGCCTCCTCGGCCCTGGAGCGGGCTCAGATCGGGTGCCCGGAGGCGAGCCGCACCCCCGTCGCGCCCCGCGCGGACCTCGTCCCCCTCGACCGCGCGGAGGACGATTAGGCGCCCCGCCGCGGGCGCCATGGGCGTCCTCGTCACGGCCCTGCTGACCGGCGCGAGCCTGGGTCTGTCCATCGCCGCCCCCATCGGCCCGACGAGCCTGCTCTGCATCCAGCGCACGCTCGCGGGCGGCCTGCCCACCGGCCTCGCCACCGGGCTCGGCGTCGCGACGGTCCACCTGACCTACGGAACCCTGGCGACAGGCTGGGGCGCCGGCTTGCCGGCGGCCTGGTCGAACGCGGCCCTGCCCTCCCTCGTCTCGGGGGCGGTGCTGCTGGCCGTCGCCATCCGGGTCCTGCGCCGCGTCGCGGTCCTGGGCCTGCCGGGCGCGGGGCACCGCAGCCTGGTGGCCAGCTACGGCAGCGCCATCGGGCTCGCCCTGGCGAACCCGATCACCCCCGTCCTGTTCCTGGCCGCCCTGCCGGCCCTGCCGGTCCCGGGCAGCGCCCCGCTCCCGCTCCTGGCGGCGGGCGTGTTCCTGGGGTCGTTCGGCTGGTGGATCACCCTCAACACGGCGGTCGCGCTGTTCCGGCGCGGCCTGACCAGTTGCACCCTGAACCGGGTGAACCGGGCCGCGGGCCTCCTCCTCGCCGTCCTGGCGGTGAGCCTCATGGCCAGAGGTCTGGCCACGGGTCTGGCTACGGGTCCGGCCAGCGGCACGGCCGGCGTTTCGGCGGCCGGCCTGGATCGGGCCTCGTCCTGCGCGCGCGGGCCGGGGCCGCGCGATCCGGAGCCGGCGGCAGGCCCCGCGCGTCATCGGCCGGTCCCGGTCCCCGGCGGACCGGACGCCGACCGTCCGCGCGACGACGTCGCGTCGGACACGTTCGACACGTCGGATTGACCGCGTTCCCAGGGGCAGGGCGCGGTTTGTTAAGCGCTTCCGGCCTTACTGGTCGGGGCGGACGCAGCCTCCGGCCGCCCGGGCCGTGGCCGTCCGCGCGGCCCCCGGTCCCCCGGGGCGTGCCTGGTGCGTGGGATCCGAATGGCCATGACGGGACGGCGCAGAGCCGCAGTTTCGCCCCTCGGCGCAGGTCGGGCCGAGTTCGCGGCCCTGGTGGGCTCCGATGCGCGCCTGCTCGCCTTCGCCCGGCGCGCCGCCCTCATCCTCGTGCCGCTGACCCTCGGCATCGTCGCCGTGCTGTACGGCACCGGCCCCACGCCGCGGCGCAACTGGCAGGGCGACGGGCTCGGCGTGGATTTCAGCCAGATCTGGGTCGCCGGCCGCGCGGCGCTGGAGGGCCGCGCCGGGGAGCCCTACGACCTACCGGTGCATCTCGCGAACCTCAAGGCCGCGTTCGGGCCGGATTGCCGCTTCGCCTGGCACTACCCGCCGGTGTTCCTGCTGCCGGCCGCCGCCCTGGCGGTGTGGGAGCCGCAAGCCGCCTTCTGGCTCTGGACCGCTTTGTCCGTCGGCGTGTTCGCCTTCGCGATGCGGATCGCGGCCGGGCACCGCGACGGCGCCTGGATCGCGCTCGCGCATCCGCTCGTCTTCTGCACGCTCGTCTACGGCCAGAACGGCCTGTTCACCGCCGGGTTCCTGACGCTGGGCGCGGCCTGGGTGGACCGGCGCCCCTGGCTGGCGGGGCTGTGCTTCGGGCTGCTCTGCTACAAGCCGCACTTCGCCGTGCTGGCGCCGCTCCTGCTCCTGGCCACGGGCCGCCGGGCCTGCCTGGGCGCCTGCCTCGCCACCATGCTCGCCCTGGTCGCCGCCTCGCTGGCGGCGTTCGGCCCGGCCGCCTGGATCGGCTTCCTGCAGACCCTCGGCACCACGAACCAGATCATCCTCCGGGACGCCGGGGCGGGCCTCGACATCAACGTCAGTGCGTTCGGCGCGGTGCGGCTCGCGGGCGGCGCGATGGCCGCCGCCTGGGCCTTCCAGGGCCTCGTCGCCCTGGCCGCGCTGGCCCTCGCCCTCCGGAGCTGGCGCGGGCAGACGCCGGCGCCCCTGCGTTCCGCCGCCCTGCTCGCCGCGGTGCCGCTGCTCTCGCCCTACGTGCCGGTCTACGACCTCGCGCCCCTGGTGCCCGCGACCCTGTTCCTCGTCCTGGCGGCCCGGGAGGCCGGGGGCCTGGGCTGGCCGGAGCGGGCCCTCCTGTGTGCCACGCCCCTGTTCGCCCTGCCGCGGGTCGTCGCCGACCTGACGAGCCTGCCCCTCGGGCTCGGGCTGGCCCTGGCCGTGCTCGCCTGCGTTGCCCTCCGGGTGATCCGGCCCGACGCGGCCGCGACGCGCCCCGGTCCGTGGACGGCTCCGCGGCCGGGCGACATCGCACACTTGGAACACTTGGGACACTTGCAACGCCTGGAGCCGACGCGCAGGGCGTGAGACCCGAACGACCCATCCCCCGGACCCGCCCGAGGCGGGACCGTGCCGCAGCGCCTGGCCTCCCCCGGCCGGACACCGGCGGGCCCGCTCCAGCCGTCCGGCCCTGTCGCCGGGCTCGTGGCCACGGAAGGCGTCGGTCGGGTCGGGTTGGGTCGGGTCCGTCCGGGGCGCGGCGGTCCCTCCCGTGTTCCGCCTGGATCCGGCGCGATCGTCCCGGACGCCGGCGCGGGCGATGGCCGGGACGATGGCGGATGTTCGCGGGTGGGCGTGCGCCGCGAGAGACGATCCGCTCCGGGACGGGCAGCGCGCGGGGCGCTCGATCCGCGAGCGCGCGATCCGTCCACGCCTGGCGCGGGTGGCGGCGGTCCGGGCACCGGCCCGTAAGCCGCATGTGCGGAGAGCCGCGAGCACTCCCGAGCGCACGCTTCGGGGCGCATCCCCGGCCGGGACCGCCGCGGCCTGCGCCGACATCCGGGGATCGCCGGCTCTGGAGGGGGTCCGCGCGTCGGAGCGGCGCGGTCCGCTGGCCGTGATTCCTTGCGCGGCCTTGGTCCCCGGCGCAGGCTGGGCGCCGAGGGCGTCGGGGAGGGCAACGGCATTCGGCCCGCCCCTGGGCCGGGCGGGCCGTCTGGTTCGGGGCCGGAGGCCGGGCAGGCCGGCCTTCGGATAGGCCCTGAGCCCGGCCGCAGCGCCTCAGACGATGTGGAAGTCGTTCATCACGAGCTGGTCCTTCTGGACACCGAGAAGCGTCACGGTGTCGTGGGCGATCGTGGTCAGCACCACGTCGTTGCCGACGTCCCGCGCCGACCAGATCGGGTTGTCGTGCTGGAAGGCGCCCGCATCGAACTGGAGCACGTCGTGCAGCGAGCCCGTGCCGGCGTTGAAGCCCGAGATCGTGTCGTGGCCGAACCCGCCCTTGAAGACGAAGGTGTCGGCGCCGGCGCTGGTGAAGTGGTCGTCCGACGGGGAGGACCCCACCGTCACGCCGCGGGCCAGGACCGTCACGTCGTGACTGCCGTCGCGGTGCATCGCATCGGCGTAGAGGGTGCGCCCGGCGGCGTCGAAGGCCGTCCCCAGCGAGGCGTGCGTCGCGTCCTGCGGCGTGAAGTCGAACACCATCTTGGCGATCGACGCGCCGGGCGCGTACTTGATGATCTGCTCGTCCAGCACGCCGCCGACGTAGCTCTCCGTGGTCGTCGAGCCGTCGGCGCCGGTCTTGAGCGTCGAGACGAGGTGCCCGTCGGCGTCGGTCCGCTCGATCGCGACGAGCTTCCCGGCCGCATCGTAGGACGCGTGGGTGGCGGTGTAGGCGAGACCCTTGAGGCCGTACTGGAACACCTCCTTGCCGAGGACGTCGCCCGGGGCATGGGTGACCGTCTGCGACGTGACCGCCGCGCCGTCATAGACCGTCGCCACCGCCGACTTGTCGGCGTGGACCTCGGTGACCGCGGTGACGTGGCCGGCGGCGTCGACCGTGACGGTCTTCGCGCTGCCGTCGGTGCCGGCGACGGTGGTCGAGGCCAGGACGCCCTTGGCGTCGAAGGAGCGCGTCGTCGTGGTGCCGTCGGCGTCGCGCACCGCCTGGTAGTCCAGGGTGCCGTCGGCGTGGCTGCGGGTCGAGAGCACGAGATTTCTGGCCTTGTCGTAGCCCTGGTAGGTCTCGACGTAGCTCTTCCCGGTGACCCCGTACTGGTGCACTTCGCGGGCATAGGCCGCGTCGGCCCCGCTGTGGACGACCACTTCCTTGGTGAGGCTGCCGTCCTTGTAGGAGCGCGTCACCACGTCCTGCAGGGTGCCGGCGGCATCGTAGGACGAGACGGTCTGGTTGTCGGGCGTGCCGCTCTTCACTTCGAAGCTGTAGCCGTCCCCCTTGATCGCCTTGAAGGCGGCGCCGTAGCGCTCGACGTACTGGGCCACGCGCCCGGCCGGCACGGTGAGGACATGGCTGTCCGTGAGCCAGACGCCGGCCAGCCCGGCCGTGGCGCCGATCGTCCCGATCTGCTTCACGAACTCCGCGCTGGTCATGACGAAGGCGGAGATGCTGTCGGAGGTCTGGCTCATGAGGCCGGCCTCGGTGAGGGTCGAGGCGCTGAGCTTGTGCGGACCGGCCGCGAGGCCGGCCGTCTTGAAGCTGTAGGTGCCGTTGGCCGCGGCCGTCGTCGTGCCGATGAGCTGACCGTTGTCGTAGATCATCACGGCCGAGCCCGCGAGGGCCTCGCCCTTCAGCACCGCCACCAGGGCCCCGCCGACCATCTGGGTCGCCGCCGTCGGCGCCGGGCCCATCACGGGGCCGAGGCCCGCATGGGCGCCGCCCTGCACCATGGCCAGGGTCGGCGCCGGCTCGCTGCCGAGGCCGAGGGCCGGGGCGAACTTGGTGTCGACCCAGGTGTCGGCCACGTATTCGAGCTTCGTCTGCTTGCCCGAGGCATCGTACCAGCGGTGGATGCTGCCGTAGGTCTTGCCGGAGATCCCGAAGTCCCAGGCCTCCTTGGTGCCGTCGGCGTGGGTGATGACCTCCCGGGTCTGCACGCCGCCGACAAAGGTCTTCACGTCGTTCGACTTGTCGGCCAGCACGATCTTCTCGGAGGCGAGACGCTGGGCGGTGTCGTAGATGCGGGTGCGGGTCGAGCCGTCCGTGGCCAGCCAGGTGATGGTGTCGAACGAGCCGTCCGCTCGGGTCTTGAACTCGGTCAGGAGCTGGTTCGTGGCCGAGTAGCTCTGGTGCAGGGTGACGTAGGACTGCCCGGCGATGTTGTAGGTAAAGTTCTCCTTCATGACCAGGCTGCCGGCGGCGTGGGTCACGAACTCGTTCGTCAGGACACCGTTGGTGAAGACCTGCGTGTCGGTCGACTTGTCGGCGTAGGTGGTGGTCTTGTTCGTGACATCGCCGGCGGTGTTGTAGTTGCTGACCACCGTGACGCCGTCGCTGCCGGCGAGATTGGTGGACTTGAGCTTGCCGGCGGCGTCGTAGACCTTGGTCAGCGTTCCGCTGGTATCGACCTTGGACCAGTAGTCCGGGGTCCCGTCCGCGTGGCTGCGGGTCGTGAGCACGACGTTCCCGGCCTTGTCGTAGGCCTGGTAGATGGTGGTGTAGCTCTTGCCGGTGATGCCGTACTGGTAGATCTCCTTCGCGTAGCTGGCCGCATCGCTCGCATCGACGAAGGTCTCGCGCAGGAGAACCCCGTCCTTGGTCAGGGCCGTGTAGCTGCTGACCAGCGTGCCGCCGGCGTCGTAGCGCGACAGGGTCCGGTTGTCGGCCGTGCCGCTCCAGAACTGGAACTGGTATCCGCCGTCGATCTTGGCGAGCACATCCTTGTCGAGGGCGTTCATGCTCTGCATCTGGGCGAGCGAGGACACCGTGAAGACGTGCTTGTCCGTCAGGTAGACGCCCGCCAGGTCCGCCTTGGCCGCGATCGCATCGATGCGCCCGAGGATGTCCGCCGAGGTGCCGACCTCGACCACGACCTCCGCCGACACCTTGCTCAGGTGGCCCGCGGCGTCGGTGGCGGTGGCGGTGAAGACGTTGCTGCCCGCGGTGACGCCCGCGACGTTGATGACGTAGGTCCCGTCGGCGCCGCTGACGCCCTGGGCGACGAGCTGTGAACCGTCGTAGATCTTGATGATCGCGCCGGCCGGCGCGCTGCCCTTGAAGGTGGCGCCGACGGTCCCGTCCTTGGCCACGGCGCCGGTGACGAGGGCGAGGGTCGGCGCCGCCGCCGCCGCGACATAGGCCGCGCCCGCCTTGGGCATGTCGACCATGTCGCCGATGTTGATCTGCAGGTCGGAATAGGTGGCGGCGATCGTCTCGGCGGCGGGCGAGCGGTAGATGCCCTCCTTCCAGTAGACGCCCTTGGTGTCGGCGTAGCCCATCGGGCCGGTGTAGTCGGCGATGACCTGGCCGTCGCGCACGACCACGAGCCGGCCGGCGCCGGTGGGGTCGAACACCGCCTTGATGTCGATGTCGTAGGTGTGGCCGCGCTGGATGTCCTGGGTGTCGAGGTAGACCGCCTTCTCGACGATGGTCCCGCTGGCGTCGCGATAGCGCACCATCACGGACATCTTCTCGCCGACCATGTTGATCGACATGCCGGGAGGCGCGCCGGCCTGGCCGTCGGTGGCATCCTGGATCAGCTGGCCGAAGGCGAGCCAGCCCTTGGCGGTGTTCGCCGCGCCGGGCTCCAGGGTGAACTTGTAGGCGATCTCGGCCGGAACGCCCTGCTTGATCAGCTCGCGGCTGGACACCTCGGAGCGCTCGGCGCCGTTCCGCTGCTTGTCGTACCAGTTGCTGTCGCCCGAGCGGACCTCGAAGCGCAGCGTGTTGTTGTCGGTGGAGGTCAACGCGTAGGAGGCGTTGGTGTCGTAGGAGTAGCCCGAACCGGCATTGAGCACGTCGTAAACGTCGTTGCCGAGCCCCATCAGATAATAGATCCGGCTGCCTCCTTCCAATCCTTCGCGTCGACAATGACCGCGCCCATCCCGTCCTCGCACCCTGATCTGAATTGACCTGATGCAAGCGTTGTATCCGTCGAGTTAATACATTCTATTCCCCTCAGTAGCGCAATTCTTGTGTTTGATTTGAAATTTCATTTACCTTTCCAAGGCGTATCAAAACTTCATCGGCATCCATTTCCCGTACAGGACGGCCTCGGCCGCGACGGCACGCCTGCTGGCGCCGGAGCCCGCATGGAGCGGGTGAGACCCGCGCCGGGGCGGCCCGACACGCCCGGGGGAGGGGGCTTCGATCGCCCCGGTTCGCGGTCCACCCCTCATGCCGTCGCCGACCGGATCGCCCGCCGGGCGACGATCACCGAGAGGATTCCGTTCACCACCGCGATGCCGAGAATCAGGTCGAGGAGGACGTCGAGGCCGAACCAATCCGTGAGGTAGCCGCAGGCCAGGGGTGTTGCCGCCTGCCCGAGAAGGGGCAGGCGCGCGAGCCGGCCCATGACGGCCGCGTAGTCGTCCTGGCCGTAGAGGGTGAGGGGTAGGGTTCCCCGCACCACGGTCCGCATGCCGTTGCCCGCCCCGTAGAGGACGATGGCGAGCCAGGCAAAACTCGGCGCCGTCGCCAGGATCAGGAGGCCGAGCCCGACGCTCCCGCTCGAGACGAGGAGCGCCCAGGCCGGATGGGCGCGACGCCCGAAGACGAGTTCGAGGATGCGGGCTCCGACCTGGGACGGCCCGATGAGCGCGCTCAGGGCCACGGCCGCACCGGCGGAGACGTCCTTGGCCTGCAACAGCAGCAGGAGTTGCACCGAGACCGCCGTCATGATGACCGCCGCGCTCGTGAACGTCACGGCGAGGAGGTGCTCGCCCGGCAGGCGAGCCGGCCCGGTGGGTGTCGCGAGCGGCGTCGCGCCCACGGCGGGCGGAGGGAGGACAGCAGCGCTCCGCTCCCGGCGGGGGAGGGCCCAGGCGAAGAGCGGCGCCACCACCAGGACCGCGAGCACGGCGTAGACGACGCAGGTGCCGCGCCATCCGACCTGGACGACGAGGAAACGCGTCGCCGGCCAGCACACGGTGATGGCAAAGCCCGACGCGATGGCGATCTGAGTCATCGCCCGGCGGGCCGAGGCACCGTAGGCCTGCCCGATGGCGGCGAAGAGCGGATCGTAGAGGGCCGCCGCCATGCCCGCGCCGATGACGGCCCAGGCGAGGAGGAAGATCGGCAGGTTCGGGGAGACCGCCATCAGGATCTGGCCCGCGGCGATGACCAGGGATCCGGCGACCAGGACGGTCCGGCCGCCATGACGCCGGATCATCCGGCCGATCCAGGGTGAGAGGACCCCGGAGATCAGGATCGCGAGAGACAGGGCACCCACCACCATGCCCTGCGGCCAGCCCGTGGACTGGACGATGGGATCGGCCAGCACGGCCAACAGGAAGAACGAGCCGCCCCACAGGACGATCTGGGTCAGGCCGAGGGCGACGTTGCCCGGCAGGGTCGGTCCGGCGGCTGTTGCCGGCGGGGGCGCCGGAGACGTCTTCGGCAAGGGTGTTGGGGACACGGGTGTTCTGGACAAGGGGGCACTGCTCCGCATTCCGGGCAATCCATCGTCGGCCTGAGAGGATCGCGGTCTGGCGGTTTCTCCGGGTGGACGAGCTGTATCCCACCCGGATGTCGCGCGCGACGCGATCCGCCGCGACGGCCCGGATGGTGTCTCCGACGAAACCCGGTGCGCGGCCCACCGGCCGAGCGGCGGCAGAGGCGATCACGGGTGTCCGGGACGGGGTCGGATCGACCGGCGGCGAGACCCGCACACTGGAACACGGCTCCCACGTGGCCGAACCGTTTCGCGATGCTGCCGGCGTCTTCTTCCGCGGGGGTCTTCTTCGAAGGGAGTCTTCATCCAAGGAGGTCTTGGTCCGGCAGAGTCTTGGTCCGGCGGAGTCTTGGTCCAGGAGGGCCATGCTGGCCCGGCTTGCTGAGGAGAACCCGCGCCGGCGGTATCCGCGTTCCTGCCCATCGGCGCATCGCCCGATGGGGTGCTGCCGGTTCTTTCTCCGGAACGGCCCCGCCCGAGGCGGAAACGGCCCGCCTGTGGAAGCCGCTCCGATGCAATGAACGCGGAGCGCCTTCCCACGTTGGTAACCCTGAACCTCCTTATCATAGAGCAAATTGCACGGGCATGAGCCAACCTCCAGACGCCTCCGCCCGCTACGCGCTCATCGTGGACGACGATGGCCTGATCCGCATGGACATCGCCGACATCCTCGAAGACGCGGGATTTCTGACCTTCGAGGCGTGCGATGGCGACACAGCCATCGCCTTGCTGGCGGACAAGTTCGAACAGGTGGTGCTCCTGTTCACCGACGTTCAGATGCCCGGTACGCGCAACGGCTTTGCCGTCGCCCGGGAAACCGCACGCTGCTGGCCCCACATTTCCATCGTGGTGGCCTCCGGGCACGTGCAGCCGGGTCCGGATGAAATGCCCGAGGGAGCCGTCTTTATCGGTAAGCCTTTCACCGCCGGCATGGTGCACGACCATCTCACCGAGATTTTACCCGATGGGAACAAGCCCGAGCCCCTGCGTCAAAGGACTTGATGCACCAGAGCCGCGCGGTTCCTGCACGCGAAATGGGCATCGTGCTCGCGGAAATCTGAATACCTCCGCACCGTGCCCAGTGGTAGATGCGTGGCCACGGCACGACGCTACTGCTAAGTTTCACCTTGTCGCGGTAATGGCGCGTTAGGTGGCCCATGCATCTCTGTGCCTCGACTTCGGAGGGGCGGGACATGGCGGCTGAGCAGGCTGCTCGCGCTGATGGATTTCTTGCCGTCAGCGACGAGATCATTGATGGTTGCTACTTGGTGATGATGGTTTGCCCGCGCGGCAGCGTGCTGCTCATCACCAAGTTCGATGCCCAGAGCGACGACGCGGCGCTCGTGGTGGCCCAGGGCATGCGCAACGAGCACGCCGTGGAACTTTGGCAGGGCGTGCGCTTCATCGAGCGCTTCGATCCCGTGGCCCCATAGGGCGGAGCGGTCCGTGCCGGGCGGACCTTCCGGTACGCTGGCGGAAGGCCCTGCCAAGCGCCTCGCGCCCGGACGCTCGGCAACACGGTCGTGACGTGGACGGACGGGTCCTGATTCCCTTGCTGTCGCGCGCGGACTTCGCGGCCGGGCTCGGAGCTGCGTTTCGGAAGCGTCGCGGTTCGAAGGCGTCTGGGTTCGAAAGCGTCTCTTGGGTCGGGGCGTGCCCAGCGCAGGATCCCGCTCAGGCGGGTCCTGCGGCGGGCGTGCCACAGGCGTAGCAGAAGCGCTCGAACGTGCTCTTGCGACGGGTGCAGGCCGGGCAACGCTCGAAGACCCCGATGCCGCAATGCGGGCAGAAGTTCGCCTCCGCGTTGGTGAGATCGATCGGCCGTTCGCAGCCGGGACAGACCTTCTTGGCGAGCCGCAGCAGAGCCTGGTCGGTCGCGATCTCCGTTCGGCGCTCCTCGTTCGGCCGCGCCTCGGCCGCCTTCTGGCGCGCGTTGTAGGCCTGCAGCGCGTTGATCGCGGCGCGGCCGACGACGAGGGTCAGGATGACCCCGACGCCGTATTGCACGTAGCCGCCGTAGCTCGGCAGGTAGGGAACGAGCTCGACGAAGAAGGCGAAGGCGGCCGCGAAGGCAAAGCCCCAGACGAAGGGCCAGTTGCGCGTGCGCCGCCGCTTCAGCAGCAGCCATCCGGCCAGGGCGAGCAGCGGGAGCGTGAGGGCGAGCCGATAGCCGAACACGCGCAGCTCCTGCTCCCGCTCGGCCGCATCGAGCTTCGCCTGGGCGGTTGCGCGCAGTTCCGTCTCGACCCGCTCCTGGGCGTCTTCGCGCTCCGAGAGGGCAAGCTGTGCGCTCGCCCGCTCCTCCAGGCGCTCCTCGATGGCGCGCTCCGCACTCTTGAGGGTGTCGAGCTGCTGTGTGCGGGCAATCAGTCCGGGATCCTGGTCGACCCGCTGCGTGGCGTCGCGGGTCTTCAGCCAGTTGGCGAAGGTTTCCTGCGCGGCCTCGGACGCGGCGCGCGCGGCCGCAAGGGCAAGCTGGTCCTGTTCGGCCCGGCGGCGGCTGTCCGCCTGCTCGCGCCTGATCTCCCGCAGGGCCTCGGCGGCCGGGCGCGCCTGATCGGCATCGAGGAACTGGTCGAGGCTGTAGCGATGCTCGACTCGGGGGAGGTCGCCGACCACGAGGGAGCCGAGGCCGATCAGGAACCAGGCGAAGAGGAACGCCACCAGCCAGAGCACGAGCGTGAACCAGCGTTCGGAGAGCCTGCGACCAGATGCCATTTCAGTAACCTTGCTCGGGCGTGATGGGCCTGCATCCGCCGATGTGCGGCGCCGGCCTCGCCGATACGCGCGTCTCGGGATGCCCGCAGCGTTCCGAGCGCATCGGGACGGCCCCTGATCTCGCAGGAGACATCGGCCCTGTCACCAACGATCTGCAGCCGATCTCAGCCCGGGCGCACCCGGCTCTCGTCCTTCCGGCACGATTCCGGAGCGCGGACGGAGCGGTTGTCGGCGCAGGACGACGTCGCCTTCCGGCTCGTGCGGTCGAAGCGCGTCCCGAGCGCTCCGGCGATGCGCGGCCGTCGCGTAGCTCCTGCCTTCCGAGACCGGAGACCGCGCCCCGCCCTGAGCCGAAGCGGCCGGCCGACGCAGGGCCGACGCAGGGCCGACCAGGAGAAGCCGGCCTGACGCGTCAGGCCGCCGGCGGAGCCGCAGCCCCGTTCTCCAACGCCTCCAGGTAGGCCCGCAGCAGCGACGCCCGTCCCGGCCGGAAGCTGCCGCCCGCGACCCGGGCCTCGACGATGCGGTCGACCCGGAACATCCGGAACGCCTCGCGCAGGCGGCACCAGGCCAGAACGACCAGCCGCCGCTCCGTGTACACGAGCGCCAGCGGCAGGATCGTGCGCTGCGTGGCCGCGCCGTGTTCGTCCGTGTACCGAATGGCGAGCGCGTCCTCCCGCCAGCACGCCTGCCGGATCAGCCCGAGGCCCGGCACGGGGAGATAGCGCGCGTCGGGGCGGTAGACCTTCGACACGGCGTGAAACAGCTGCTGCTCGCGGTCGTCCGGCAGGGTTGCGGCGACCTTGGCCACGACCGAGGCCGCGGCCGCCGCCAGGTCGGGGTCGCCCATGCGACGCACCTCCGCCATGCCGAGGGCCAACGCCTCGATCTCCAGGCGGTCCAAGGTCTGCGGCGGCAGCGCATAATCCTCGGTCAAGCGGTAGCCGTAGCCCCGCTCGCCGTCGATCCGGGCCCCGGCTGCCCGCAGGCTCTCGATATCCCGGTAGAGCGACCGCACGGAGACGCCGGTCTCCTCGGCGAGCCGTGCGGCGGTCACGGGGGCGGGCAGGGTGCGCATCGCTTGGAGGAGACGGAAGAGGCGGTCGCTCCGGGCCATCACGCTACTGCCGGTTTCTGTCAGGTCGGGGTTGGTACATCCCGGTCGCCAGGCAGGACAACACGTCCCGCGCATCGGAGACCGCCATGAGTGTCCAAACCACGCCCCATCTCAACTTTCGCGGCCAGGCCCGCGAGGCCCTCGACTTCTACCGCTCCGTCTTCGGGGGCGAGCGGACGATCGTCACGTACGGAGACCTCGGGGCGACGCAGGACGCGGCGCAGGCCGAGCAGGTGATCTGGGGCCAGGTGGCGTCCGATCAGGGCTTCCGGATCATGGCCTACGACGTGCAGCCGGAGAAGCCGTGGCACCCCGGCGAGAACGCGGTCTACGTCTCGGTCCGCGGCAGCTCGGCCGAGACGATCACCGCGCACTGGGAGACGCTGCGCGCGGGCGCGTCGATCCTGCAGCCGCTCGGCGCCTCGGCCTGGTCCCCGCTCTACGGGATGCTGAGGGATCGCTTCGGCGTGACCTGGGTCCTGGACGTCATGGTCGCCTGACCTCCCGGTTGGCGGACGATCGCAGATTCGTTCGCCGTCCGGCACCGGGGCCGCGGGGGCGCCCCGTGTCGGTCGCGTCGGTTGCGAAACCGGCGGTGTCGGGGAACCGCGAACGCGCTCCCCGGGCGGTGATCGGCTCCGAACGGGTACGGCTCTTGCATGCCGATCGGCGACAGGCGACGTGCGAGACCCTCGCACGTCCCTCGCTGCAGGCCGCGCAATGAAGCGTGGCCGGATGAGGGCCTCGGCCCAGCCCGTCCGGCGAGCTTTGCAGAAGCCCGAACAGGAAAAGGACCCGATATGGCCTATCTCGCCCCTGCTGAGTTCGTCACCAAGATGGTGGATGCAGGCGAATCCAAGATCTTCATGTCGACCCGCGACACCATCATTCGCGCCTACATGGCCGGCGCGATCCTGGCCCTCGCCGCGGTCTTCGCCGTCAGCATCACGCAGCAGACCGGCATTCCCATCCTCGGCGCCGCCCTGTTCCCGGTCGGCTTCTGCATGCTCTACCTGCTGGGCTTCGACCTGCTCACGGGCGTGTTCGTCCTGGCTCCCCTCGCGCTCCTGGACCGCCGGCCCGGCGTGACCTGGGCGGGCGTGTTCCGCAACTGGGGTCTCGTCTTCCTCGGCAACTTCCTCGGCGCGCTCACCGTGGCCCTGATGATGGGCTTCGTGTTCACGTTCGGCTTCACGGCGCCGGCCGACAAGGTCGGTGAATTCATCGCCCATATCGGCGAGCGGCGCACCGTCGGCTACGCCGCGCACGGCGTCGGCGGCTGGTTCACAATCTTCATCCGCGGCATGCTGTGCAACTGGATGGTCTCCACCGGCGTCGTCGGCGCGATGATCTCGACCACGGTCAGCGGCAAGGTGATCGCCATGTGGATGCCGATCATGCTGTTCTTCTACATGACCTTCGAGCATTCCGTGGTGAACATGTTCCTGTTCCCCTTCGGCCTGCTCATGGGCGGCCAGTTCTCGATCGGCGACTACTTCTTCTGGAACGAGATCCCGACCGTGCTCGGCAACCTCGTCGGCGGCCTCGCCTTCACCGGTCTGACTCTCTACACCACCCACGTCCGGACCGCCCCGAAGCGGACCGTCGTCAACGCGGAGCGCCGCCTCGCGGCCTGAGCGCCGACTCGGCGGTCGCGCCCCGCGCCGCACGGTGCCGGGCGCGACCGCCGGGATCTGCCGATGTCTTCGCCTCTGATCCTCTCCCTCGGCCAGGCCAGCGAGCGCGGGCGCAAGGAGACCAACCAGGATTTTCACGGCGCGCGCGTGCCGGAAGGCGCCGCGCTGGTTCTGCGGGGAAGCGCCATCGCCCTCGCGGACGGGATCGGCAGTAGCCCGGTCAGCCACGTCGCGAGCGAGACGGCGGTCCGGAGCTTTCTGTCCGATTACTACGAGACCCCCGAGACCTGGTCGGTGAAGACGGCGGCCAGCCGCGTCATCGCCGCGACGAATTCGTGGCTTTTCGCCGAGACCCGGCGCAACCGGCACCTGCAGGATCCCGAGGGCTCCCGCGATCGGGGCTACGTCACCACCTTCAGCGCCCTCGTGCTGCGGTCGCGCACCGCCCACATCTTCCACGTGGGCGATGCCCGCATCGCACGCGTGGGACAGCGCTCGCTCGAAGTCCTGACCGAGGACCACCGCGTCGTCCTCTCCGCCGACGAATCCTATCTCGGCCGGGCGCTCGGTGCCGCCGCCCATGTCGAGATCGACCACCACGCGGTGGCGATCGAGGGCGGAGACGTCTTCGTCCTGACGACGGACGGCGTGCACGAGCACGTGCGGCCGGAGGCGATCGTCGCCGCGATCGCGACACATGCCGGCGATCTCGACCGGGCCGCCCGGGAGATCGTCCGCCAGGCCTACGACAACGGCAGCGGCGACAATCTCACCGTCCAGATCGTGCGCGTCGAAGCCGTGCCCGACGGCGCGCTGGACGAACTCTCGGGCCGGATCGACGCCCTGCCTCCGGCGCCGCTCCTCACTCCGCCGACCACGTTCGACGGCTACCGCGTGCTGCGAACGTTGCATGCGAGCCACCGCAGCCACGTCTACCTGGCGATCGATGCGGAGAGCGGGCGCAACGTCGCCCTCAAGGTGCCGTCGACGGAGTTGCAGACCGACCCGGCCGGCCTGCAGCGGCTGATGATGGAAGAGTGGATCGCCCGGCGGATCGACAATCCGCACGTGTTGAGCGCGCCGCCCCAGACCCGGCGGCGCAGCCACCTCTACACGGTCATGGACTACGTCGAGGGCCGGACGCTCGCCCAGTGGCTGAGCGACACCCCGGAGCTGGACCTCGAGGAGGTGCGGCGCCTCGTCGAGCAGATCGCGGTCGGCCTGCGCGCCTTCCACCGCCGTGAGATGGTCCACCGCGACCTGCGCCCCCACAACATCCTGGTCGACGCCGCGGGCACCGTCCGGATCATCGATTTCGGCTCGACCCGGATCGGCGGGCTCGCGGAGGACGATGCGACCGTCGACGACACGGTGCTGGGCACCGTGCAGTACACCGCCCCGGAATGCCTCGCGGGACGCCCCGCCACGCCGCAATCGGACATCTTCGCGCTGGGCGTGATCGCCTATCAGATGCTCACCGGACGCCTGCCCTACGGCACGCGCGCGGCCCAGGCCTTCAGCGAAGCCCGGGCCCGGCGCCTGCATTACGTCTCCCTCGCGGCGGCGCGCGCGGGCCTGCCGGCCTACGTCGATGCAGCCCTGCGGAAAGCGGTGCACCCCAATCCGGCCCAGCGCTACGAGGTTCTCTCGGCGTTCCTCCACGACCTGCGCCACCCCAACCCGTCGCTGCCCGGCCTCCGACGGGCGGCGCTGCTGGAGCGCGATCCGGTGCTGTTCTGGCAGCTGGTCTCGCTCGTCCTGGCGGTGGCCGTGGTCTGCCTGTCCGTGCGGCTGGCCGCCTGAGCCGGCGCGTCGCCCGCGCGGGGACGGGACCGGTCGGATGTGCCGCGCCGGGGTTGTACCGGGCGATCCGCCGGAGAGATGTCTGCGCGAGTCGCCGGCGCGATCCGATCGAGGCCGAGCCAACGATCCGGATCGAGATGGACATCGCAGCTTCGGCAAGCAACCCGCAGCGCGGAGGCCAGCGAACGCTTACCGTTTCCGCGTTGAAAATCCGATGGCGCACGGGCCTGCGCCTCGGACGCCATCCCGGACGGCCGCCCGTGCGCGAAACCGGCTCCCCCTTTCGGGCCCGATGCTCTCAGCCTGCCGCCGCGTGGGACTGTCGTTTCAGCACCTCGGGAGGGGCGCGCCTCTGATGAGCGCCATCCGGCCGAGATACCCGGCACACCCGTTCCGGTTGATACTGATATCATCATCGATCTTTGAAATAGGAATGGGATCCAGATTGACACAAGCGAACACAAACCTAAGGTGATGTCGAATAGAGTCTCCTCAGCATATTTTGTAAGACGCCAGAGATTTGGGTCAAGAACGTGAACTTGACACGCCGTGGCTGCTCGAGACGTCACCTTGAAGGACTCGGCCAGAGGCTTCGGTTCAGACCTGTGCGCACCAAGCCCGCATAGTCTCCCCTCAATATGAAACTGAGCGTAACAACATGCTGCCGACGGATGACGAAACCGATCTCTTATCCGCCCTCGACGTCAGCGTGAGACCCCGTTTCATAAGGCGCGGGCGATCCGTCTGACGAGGATCATGGCTGCGGCGAGCACGAAGAAGGCGAGCGCAGAGGACGGGGTCGCCTCGTGATCGTGGGCCAACCTGCGGCAGCGGGCGATCCAACCGAAGCTCCGCTCAATGACCCACCGCCTGGGTTGGACCGAAAAGCCCTTCTGGCCTTCCTTAGGTTCGACGATCTCGACCGTGATGGTCGTGGCCGTGCCAACGCGCTCGCCTCGATAGGCACGGTCGGCAAAGCAGTGGGCGAGGAAGGGGAACAACCCACGCGAGGCTCGAAGTAGGGCAATCGCGCCGTGGCTGTCGTGCAGGTTAGCGGGTGAGACCCCAGCCAAGAGCAGGCGGCCGTCCGTATCCGTCAGCGCGTGGCGTTTGCGCCCGACGACGCGCCGGGCCGGATCGTAACCGCGCTTGCCGGCCACCCCCACGCCACCCGAGCGGGCGGCTTGCGCATCGACGACACAGCCGGTCGGGCAAGCCTCGCGTCCGACCCGCTCACGGTCAACCAACGTGAGGGCATGGGCGAGGCGTTCGAACACGCCTGTCTGCGAAAGGCGCAAGAACCAGCGATGGACCGTGCTCCACGGCGGGAAGTCCAGCGGCAGATGCCGCCACGCGCATCCTGTCCGCAGCACGTACAAGATGCCGTCAATGACTGCGCGCAGTGGCCGGCGCCACGGGCGGCCTGTGCTGGACGGCGCCGGTAGAAGCGGCGCAAGCACCGCCCACTCGGCATCACTGAGGCTGGTTGCGTAGGGAAGGCTCTCGCGCGCAAGCTCGGCGCGGGCGGCGGGCGTCCACATCGGGGGTCCTGGGTGAGCGTCAGACACTCTCCCAACACCCACGATGCCCGCCGCTCACCCAACAGCTAAGCTGTTCAGCCCGTTATGAAACGGGGTCTGACGCAGAAGACGAATTGTAAGGATACAGCCGGGGCAATAGAGCTCTACGAAGCCGCCTTCCAGAAGCATCCCGCGTTGATTCAAAAACGCGGCCTGGACAAGCTCGGTTTACTCATTCAGCACGACACAAACCGTGCAAAACCATTCGCTGAAAATCTCATCCGACATGTGTTTTCAGACAACCAGCCGAAGAAAATCCTGATCGGCTTTATGATCGCAAACGATGAGATCAACATCTCACAGATGCAGGGGAGAGCAACGGATCGAGATCTTATTGTTTTTGCCTATGACGTTCTCACTGAGCAGCGTCTGCTGTTCGATGAAAAAACATCGCCCCATTTGCATATGTATGTTGATGCAAGCTTGGCTCGGCTGCTCGTGGATCTGGGTCGCACAGACGATGCCCGGATCCACCGTGATACGGCACAGCAAAGCGCATTGAAGCTCAACGATACGCGCATGATAAAGATGCTAGACGATTTCGAATTTTGATTGATCGATAGGATCGCGCGATCAAATCAATTCCGAGACCAACCGTTAATATCAAGTCTCCGTTATATATCGCGAATGATTCCAACACCTCGCGCGCGCGTTCGACGTGCAACCCGCGCCGCCGGCGCCAGCGGACTCTGACCATCCCCCACCTAACCCCAACGGCCATCCGGAATGCGCCCCAGGGCACCATTCCCGCCCCCTGCGCGCGAGAAACCGGTTTCCCCTTTCCGGCCCGATGCTCTAAACCCGGCCCCAGAGTAGAACATTTCCAAAGGCGGCCGGCGGGGTGTCCCGATGGGCGCGGGACCAGGGAACGCCATGCGCATCGGACTGTTCGTGCCGTGCTACGTCGACGCCTTCGAGCCGGAGGTGGGGGTCGCCACGCTGGAGCTGCTGGAGCGCTTCGGGCTCGCCGTGGACTACCCCTTCGACCAGACCTGCTGCGGTCAGCCGATGACCAACACCGGCTGCCACGCCGAGGCGGCCGCCACCGAGGCGCTGTTCGTCAAGAATTTCGCCCCGTTCGACTACGTCGTGGCCCCGTCCGGCTCCTGCGTGCATCAGGTGCGCGAGCACCTCACGGCGATCCCGCAGACGGACGAGGTCAAGGCGGTGCGGGCCAAGACCTTCGAGCTGGTCGAATTCCTGCACGACATCCTCAAGGTCGAGGAATTTCCCTGGGCGGAGTTCCCGCACCGGGTCGGCTACCATGGCAATTGCAACGCCCTCCGGGGCATCCACCATGCCCGCCCGTCCGAGCTGAACGCGCCGTTCTTCTCCAAGCCCCTCGACCTGCTGAAGAAGGTCAAGGGCATCGAGATCGTCGCCCCCGCCCGGCCCGACGAGTGCTGCGGCTTCGGCGGCACCTTCTCGGTGTTCGAACCCGCGGTCTCGGCCAAGATGGGCTACGACAAGGTCTCCGATCACGCCCAGGCGGGCGCCGAATACGTCGTCTCGGCCGATTCCTCCTGCATGATGCACCAGAAGGGCTGCGCCGACCGGATCGGCGTGCCGCTGAAGTTCATCCACATCGCCCGCATCCTCAATGGAGCGACCGCATGAGCGCCTCCGAAGACCTTCAGCCCCGCGGCGAACAGCGTCCGCCTGACGAGGCCCGCCGCGACGGCGTGATCCACCCCGAGGTGCTGGCCGGCAACGACGAGAGCGAGCGCGGCCAGGACGGCCAGCGCCTGCAGCACGCCGAGGGCGCCTCGCGGCCGATCTCGGCCAAGGCCATCTCGCCGAAGGCGCCCCGGGAGCCGCAGCCGCGCGGCGCCAAGATCCGCGGCGACCGCCCCATCGATCAGGCCGAGGCCGCCGAGCGCTTCCTGGCCGCGCCGATGCACCAGAAGGCGCACGACGCCCGGCTCTGGGACCTGCGCTCCAAGCGCGACACCGCCGCCTTCGGCATCCCCGAATGGGAGGAGCTGCGCGAGCTCGCCTCGCAGATCAAGACGCACACCCTGGCCAACCTCGACCGCTACCTCGAGCAGTTCGAGGCGCAGGCCAAGGCCAACGGCGTCCACGTGCACTGGGCCGCCGACGGGGCCGAGCACAACCGCATCGTCCACGGCATCCTCAAGGATCACGGCGCGACATCGCTGATCAAGTCGAAGTCGATGCTCACCGAGGAGTGCGGCTTCCGGCACTACATGGCCGGCACCGGCATCGAGGTGATCGAGACGGATCTCGGCGAGCGCATCCAGCAGCTCGACAACGAGGAACCGAGCCACGTGGTGGTGCCGGCCGTGCACAAGACCCGCTTCGACGTGGCCGAGGTCTTCTCCCGCACCATGGGGACCGACCCGGAGAACGACGACGCCCACTACCTGGCCGAGAGCCAGCGCATGCACACGCGCCCGCTCATCCTGGAGGCGGATGCGGGCCTGACCGGCTGCAACTTCGCCATCGCGGAGACCGGCACGGTGGTGACCTGCACCAACGAGGGCAATGCCGACCTCTCGGGCAACGTGCCCAAGCTCCAGATCCACTCCATCGGCATCGAGAAGCTGATCCCGCGCATCGAGCATCTCGGCGTGTTCCTGCGCCTGCTCTCGCGCTCGGCGCTGGGCTCGCCCATCACCCAGTACACCTCGCACTTCCGGGCGCCCCGCGCGGGCACCGAGATGCACATGGTGCTGGTGGATAACGGCCGCTCCGAGCGCCTCGGCATGGAGGAGTTCTGGACCTCGCTGAAGTGCATCCGCTGCGGCGCCTGCATGAACACCTGCCCGGTCTACCGGCGCTCGGGGGGCCTCTCCTACGGCGCCACCTATTCGGGCCCGATCGGGCTGATCATCGACCCGACCTTCAACAAGCGGAAATACTCGACCCTGCCGTTCTCCTCGACGATGAACGGCTCCTGCACCAACGTCTGCCCGGTGAAGATCAACATCCACGAGCAGATCTTCGCCTGGCGGAAGGTCCTGGCGGAGGAGCACCAGATCCCGCTCCTCAAGCAGGGCATGATGAAGGCGGCGGGCCAGGTGCTGAGCCGCCCCGCCACCTACCGGGCCGCCATCGGGGCGGCCGATTCCGCCCTGAAGGTGCTGCCGCGCTTCGCCGTCTACAACCCGCTCAACACCTGGGGGAAGGGCCGCGAGATGCCCGAAGCCCCGCGCCAGACCTTCCACGCCTGGTACAAGCAGAACCGCCTGGCGAAGGCGGGGGGCAAGAAGATCGACGGCAAGAAGAGCGACGGCAACACGAGCGACGGCAACAAGTCCGGGGGCAACAAGTGAGCGTCCGCGAAGCCACCCTGGCACGCATCCGCCGGAACCGCCCGGCCGGCGAGCACCCGCTGCCGGAGGTGCCGCTCTTCGCGCCGCTGGTCGGCGACGACCGCGTGGCCGAGTTCGGCGAGCGCCTGAAGCGCATGGGCGGGCGGCTCGCCGAGGCGCCGCCCGAAGGGGACCTCTTCGCCAGCGTGCGCGAGCGCCTGGACGGCGCGGCGGTCATCGCCTCCGCCGTGCCGGAGATCGCGGGCAACCGCGATCTCGGCGCCGTCGCCCGGCCGCAGGACCTCGCCGACGTCGACGTCGCCATCGTGCGAGCGGTGTTCGGCGTGGCCGAGACCGGCTCGGTGCTGTTCACGCAGGCCGAGTTGAAGGTCAACGCCGTCGCCTATCTCGCCCAGCACCTCGTGGTGCTCCTCGACCCGGCCGACATCCTGGTGAACATCCAGGCGGCCTACCGTCGCCCGGACTTCGCCCACGCCGCCTACGCCGTGCTGCACACCGGCCCCTCGGCCACCGCCGACATCGAGGGCGTGCTGATCCACGGCGCGCAGGGCGTGCGCTCGCTCACCGTGATCCTGGCGCCGCGGGCCTGACCGGGCCCGTGCCGGGCCCTCAGCTGATCCGCAGCGCGTCCTGCTGCTCCGGGGGAACGAGCGAACGCAGCCGCTTGGCCACCGCGGTCGGGGCGTTGCAGATGGTGACCAGCCGCCAGACGATGGACCAGCCATCCGCCACCTTGGCTTGGGTGTAGGAGAAATCCGCCTGCGCCGGTTGCCGGATCCCGTTCTGGTCGAACAGGTAATACTGCCAGACCGAGTAGGGATTGGGCGTCGGGTCGGTGAAGGACTGGGCCAGCTGGTACATCCCCTGCGGGTAGGTGATCCCGGTTCGACCTGTGAAGTCCGCCGGGTGGACGTAACCCAGGGAATTGACGATCCGGTTTCCCTGGAAGGTCAATTCCGTTAAGGTGAAGTTCTTGTCGACCTTCGTGATGTAATTCATCACGTCGAGGACCGTGCGTCCTGGGACCTGGGTGAAGTCGACCGCGTAACGATAAAATATTCCAACAACGCTGAAGTTGACGGTCATGGCGTAGTCCCTGCGGCATCAGTAAAGCGCGCCAAGCCGCTGCCGATGCAGCGTGACGAGGCCTCCACGCCTGAGATGAAGGAAGGTCTCCCGAATCGCCGGACAGGCACGTCTAGGTGGCATTACTCGCGTGAGAAAAGCAACCTCAGATTTATTTTTGCCGTCTGCTGTTCCGGGGCCGCGGGCGCGACAGGCGTTGCGGGCGGACACGCTGCGTCAACCCAGACCCTCGCGAAACCCTGGCGGGACCGGCCCTGCGGGGAGGCTCGAACGTCGCGATGGCATGCTGCGAGGCGCGATCCTTGCTATGGTTCTCTCCGATCACGTCGTCCTCGCTGCGGTCATCTCTGCTCGGGTGACGACCCGAACCTGCCGGCAAGGAGCGGATGGTGCGCTATCAACTGGGCTGCAATTTATCCTACAACATCCTCTCGGACACGACGTTCATCTTCAATCTTGAAGTCGCGCGCCTGCGCAGCGTCGAGATCCTCAATGAAAGCCTGGTGTTGTCGCCGAACTTGAAGCGCGACATCTACATCACGCCCGACCTGCAGAACCGGTATCTCGGCGTCAACGTGCCGGTCGGGCAGTTCTCGCTGGAATACAGTGCCGAGGTCGAGCTCACCGTGCACCGGGCCGACCCGGCGACGATCAACGAGACGCCGATCGCGAAGCTGCCCCTCGACATCCTGCCCTTCCTGCTGCCGAGCCGCTTCGTCTCCTCCGACCGGCTGACGCCCTTCGCGCTGGCCGAGTTCGGTGCCCTGCCGAAGGGCCATCAGCGCGTCAACGCGATCTGCAACTGGATCCACGACCACCTGACCTACCAGCCCGGCACCAGCGACGGCGAGACCACCGCGGACGAGAGCCTGCTCAAGCGGGCAGGGGTCTGCCGGGACTTCGCGCATATCGGCACCGCCTTCTGCCGGGCGCTCGGCATCCCGGCCCGCTTCGTCAGCTGCTACGCCCACGGCCTCGTGCCGAGCGACTTCCACGCGGTGTTCGAGGCCTATCTCGACGGGCGCTGGTGGCTGTTCGACGCCACGCGCCAGGCCGACCTCGACGGGCTCGTGCGCATCGGCGTCGGCCGCGATGCCGCCGAGATCGCGTTCTCGACGCCCTGGGGCAACATGCAGCCGGTCAACCAGCAGATCCGCATCGTGCGGGCGGACGGGCAGGGCAGCCCGGCCCAGCGCACCGTCGACGCGATCTCCACCGAGGAGCCGGCCCCGCACGCCGGCGCGGCCTGAGGGTCGGCGGACACACGCCCCGACGCACGCGCTCGGCAGGCGCGCCGCGTCGGGCTCGCTGCGCCGGGCTCGCTGCGCCGGGCTCGCCGCGTCGGTCTTGCCGTTCGGTCTTGCCGCGCCGGTCTTGCCGAAGCGGGCCGGGGCGCGATCTGGACAGTTCACGGAGGGCATCGCGCCATGGCCTATCGTCACGTCGTCGGTCCGCGGACCCACGTCTTCGCCGATCTCGCAACCCTGATGGCGAAGGCGACGCCGGTGCGGTCGGGCGACCGGCTCGCCGGCATCGCTTCCGAATCTGCCGAGGAGGAGATGGCGGCGCGCTGGTGCCTCGCCGAGGTGCCGCTGCGCGAGATCCTGGCGCGTCCCCTGATCGCCTACGAGGCCGACGACGTCACGCGCCTCATCCTCGACACCCACGATGCGGGGGCCTTCGCCGAGATCGCCCATCTCACCGTCGGCGATTTCCGCGAGTTCCTGCTCACCGCCGCGCCGGGGACCCTGGCCCGGATCGCCCCCGGCGTGACGCCCGAGATCGCCGCGGCGGTCTCCAAGATCATGCGCAACCAGGACCTGATCCTGGTGGCGCGGAAGTGCCGGGTGGTCACCCGCTTCCGCAACACCATCGGGCTGCCGGGGCGCCTCGCCGTGCGCCTGCAGCCCAACCACCCCACCGACGATGCCGCCGGCATCACCGCCTCGATCCTCGACGGCCTGTCCTACGGCTGCGGCGACGCGGTGATCGGTCTGAACCCCGCCTCCGATTCCGTCTCGACCCTGAGCGGCCTGCTCCACCTCTTCGACGACCTGATCCGGCGCCTGGAGATTCCGACGCAAGGGTGCATCCTCACCCACGTGACCACCACGATCGCAGCGATGAACCGGGGCCTGCCCGTCGATCTGGTGTTCCAGTCGATCGCGGGCACGCAGGGGGCCAATGCCAGCTTCGGCGTCACCCTGCCGATCCTCCGGGAGGCGCACGAGGCGGCCCTCGCCCTCAAGCGCGGCACGGTGGGCGACAACTGCATGTATTTCGAGACCGGGCAGGGCTCGGCCCTCTCGGCCGGCCAGCATCACGGCATCGACCAGCAGACCCTGGAGGCGCGGGCCTACGCGGTGGCGCGGCCGTTCCGGCCCCTCCTGGTCAACACGGTGGTGGGCTTCATCGGGCCGGAATACCTCTACGACGGCAAGGAGATCATCCGGGCCGGGCTGGAGGACCATTTCTGCGGCAAGCTCATGGGCGTGCCCCTGGGAGTGGACGTCTGCTACACCAACCACGCCGAGGCCGACCAGAACGACATGGACACCCTGCTGACCCTGCTGGGGGCGGCCGGCTGCAACTTCATCATGGGCATCCCCGGCGCCGACGACGTGATGCTAAACTACCAGTCCACCTCGTTCCACGATTCCCTCTACCTGCGCGAGGTCCTCGGCCTGAAGCGCGCCCCGGAATTCGAGGCCTGGCTGGAGCGGATCGGGCTCACCGACGCGGACGGCGCCCTGCTACCGCAGGGGCCGAGCGCCCGTCTGCTCGCGGCGGCGCCGGGTCTCGCGACCTCCGGCCTCGCGGGTTCGGGCCTCGCCGCATGAGCGCCGACCGCCGTACGGGCGCCACCGGTCCGGACGCCGATCCCACGATTGATCCCATGATTGATCCCATGATTGATCCTTGGGCCCGGCTCGCCCGGCTCACCCCCGCCCGCATCGGCCTCGGCCGGGCCGGCTCCGGCCTGCCGACCCGGGAGGTCCTGCGCTTCGGCCTCGCCCACGCCCAGGCCCGGGACGCCGTGCACACGCCCCTCGACGCCGGGGCGGTGAGCGCCGGCATCGCCGGACTCGGCTTCGAGACCCTTACGGTGGCCTCCGCCGCCCCGGACCGGGCGACCTACCTGCGCCGGCCCGACCTTGGCCGCGCCCTCGGGGACGGGGCTGCGGCGGCGCTCGCCGCCGGCGGCGACGGCCCCGTGGATCTCGCCCTCGTGGTCGCCGACGGCCTCTCGGCCCGGGCCGTGCACGAGGGGGCGGCGGGCTTCCTCGCCGCCTTCAAGCCGCATCTCGACCGGGCCGGCTGGCGCGTGGCGCCCGTGGTGGTGGCGACGCAGGCACGGGTCGCCCTGGGCGACGGCGTCGGCGCGGCGCTCAGGGCCCGCGCCGTGGTGGTGATCATCGGCGAGCGGCCCGGCCTGTCCTCGCCGGACAGCCTGGGGCTCTACCTCACCCTCGACCCCCGGGTGGGGCGCTCGGATGCCGAGCGCAACTGCATCTCGAACGTGCGCCCGGCCGGGCTCTCGCACGATCTGGCCGCGTTCAAGCTCGACTGGCTCCTGACCCAGGCCTTCGCCCTCGGGATCTCCGGCGTGAACCTCAAGGACGACAGCGGGCCCGCCCTCGCGGCGGCCCCGGGCCCGACCCTGCTGGGCGACGGATCGGAGTCGGCCCAAGGCTCCTGAGGCTTCAAGGCTCCTGAGGCTTCAAGGCTCCTGAAGCCTTCGCGCGCGGCCGGGAGACGAAAATGGCCGTCGCTTCAGGTTGTTCGGAAGAAATCCCGCCCGAAAGCGTGGCTGTGGCGAGGTCGCAACACCCCGAAAGCATCCCGACTTTGCCTTGGGAGACGCCTCTCGCCGCCGCGATCCCGCCATAAACCGGGACCACCTCAGCAAGCGCGGTAAACGATAGTTCCCCCAACGCTTTACCGCGGAGTTCAGACGCTTTCCGAGAAACGGTCCGGTGGGGCCGCGCGCCGTGGGTCCCCACGGAACGCACCCATCTGTTCGCGGTCGCGCCGAACCCACACATGCGTATCAGGCCGGGGCGGTGAGACGAACGATGGACGCGAGCAAAACCGACAAGTCGAAGCTTCCGAGCCGCCATGTCACGGAGGGGCCTGAGCGCGCTCCCCACCGCTCGTACCTCTATGCCATGGGCCTGACCCGCGAGCAGATTCACCAGCCGCTGGTGGGCGTCGCCTCCTGCTGGAACGAGGCCGCCCCCTGCAACATCTCGCTGATGCGCCAGGCGCAGGCGGTGAAGAAGGGCGTCTCGGCCGCCCACGGCACCCCGCGCGAGTTCTGCACCATCACGGTGACGGACGGCATCGCCATGGGCCATGCCGGCATGCGCGCCTCGCTGCCCTCCCGCGAGGTCATCGCCGACTCGGTCGAGCTGACCATGCGCGGCCACGCCTACGACGCCCTCGTGGGCCTGGCCGGCTGCGACAAGTCCCTGCCCGGCATGATGATGTCGATGGTGCGCCTCAACGTGCCGTCGATCTTCATCTACGGCGGCTCGATCCTGCCCGGCTCGTTCCGCGGCCGGCCGGTGACGGTGCAGGACCTGTTCGAGGCCGTTGGCAAGGTCGCGGTGGGCGACATGTCCCTCGAGGACCTCGACGAGTTGGAGCAGGTCGCCTGCCCCTCGGCCGGCGCCTGCGGCGCGCAGTTCACCGCCAACACCATGGCCACCGTCTCCGAGGCCATCGGCCTCGCGCTGCCCTACTCGGCCGGCGCGCCGGCGCCCTACGAGATCCGCGACAGATTCTGCATGACCGCGGGCGAGAAGGTGATGGAGCTCATCGCCAAGAACATCCGCCCGCGCGACATCGTCACCCGCAAGAGCCTCGAGAACGCGGCGGCCGCCGTCGCGGCCTCCGGCGGCTCCACCAACGCGGCCCTGCACCTGCCGGCCATCGCCCACGAGTGCGGCATCAAGTTCGACCTGTTCGACGTCGCCGAGGTGTTCAAGCGGACGCCCTACATCGCCGACCTGAAGCCGGGCGGGCGCTACGTCGCCAAGGACATGTTCGAGGTCGGCGGCATCCCGCTGCTGCTCAAGACGCTCCTCGACCACGGCTTCCTGCACGGCGACTGCATGACGGTCACCGGCCGCACCATGGCGGAGAACATGGAGCGGGTGCACTGGAACCCCGACCAGGACGTGGTCCGCTCCGCCGGCACGCCCCTGACCCCCACCGGCGGCGTCGTCGGCCTGCGCGGCAACCTCGCCCCCGAGGGCGCCATCGTGAAGGTGGCGGGCATGTCGGAGGAGAAGCAGGTCTTCACCGGTCCGGCCCGCGTCTTCGACGGCGAGGAGGCCTGCTTCGAGGCCGTCCAGAAGCGCACCTACAAGGAGGGCGAGGTCCTCGTCATCCGCTACGAGGGCCCGAAGGGCGGCCCCGGCATGCGCGAGATGCTCTCCACCACCGCGGCCCTCTACGGCCAGGGCATGGGCGACAAGGTCGCGCTCATCACCGACGGGCGCTTCTCGGGCGCCACCCGCGGCTTCTGCGTCGGCCATGTCGGGCCCGAGGCCGCCGTCGGCGGTCCGATCGGCCTGATCCGTGACGGCGACATGATCACCCTCGACGCCATCAAGGGCACCCTCGACGTGGCGGTCTCCGACGCGGAGTTCGCCCAGCGCCGCGCCGCCTGGAGCCCGCGCACCAACTCGGCCACCTCCGGCTATTTGTGGAAGTACCAGCAGACCGTCGGTCCGGCGGTGAACGGCGCGGTGACCCATCCCGGCGGCGCCGAGGAGACGCACACCTATGCGGACATCTAGGACAGCCCACGGCCGCGTCACGCGGCCGGCACGGGCCGCCCGGGATCGGCCGCCGGCCTCGATGGGCCGGCGGCTCGCCGCGGCGGTCGGGCTCGTGTTCCTCGGCGCCCTGCCGGCGGCGGCCCTCGACGCCACCGCCCGGACACCGGTGCCCAGCGGCAACTACCGCAGTGCCCGCGAAGCCCTGCGCATGGGCGTGCGCGACTACAATGCCGGCGACAAGGAAGGGGCCGCCCGCGCCCTGGAATACGCCGCCGAGCAGGGCCATGCCCTGGCGCTGTGGAAGCTCGGCCGCATGTATGCGGAGGGCGACGGCGTGCCCCACGACGACCTGAAGGCGTTCGAGTTCTTCTCGCGCATCGCCGACGACACCACCGACGAGGGGCCGGACGCCCAGAACTCGGGCGTGGTCGCAAGCGCCTTCACGGCACTCGGGACCTACTTCCTCGACGGGATCAAGGGCACCTACGTGCGCCCGAATCCCGAGCGCGCCTACGACATGTTCAACTATGCCGCCTCGTATTTCGGCGACCCGAACGCGCAGTACAACCTCGGCCGGCTCTACCTCGACGGCACCGGAGTCGACACCGACGCGCGCCAGGCCGCGCGCTGGTTCAACCTCGCCGCCGAGAAGGGCCATGCCCCGGCCCAGGCCCTGCTCGGACAGCTCCTCGTCAACGGCCAGGGCGTGCCGGCCCAGCGCGCCCGGGGCCTGATGTGGCTCTCCATGGCTCGGGAAGCCGCCCAGGGGCGCAAGGACGACTGGATCGTCGCCCTCTACGAGAAGGCCTGGGCCACGGCCAGCGAGGAGGACCGCGCCGCCGCGATGGCGCAGGCCTCCCAGACCACCGCCCAGGTCACCGGATCGGCGCGCCGCCGGCGCTGAGGTCCGACGGTCGCGCCTCCCGGGGACGCTCAGTTCGGGCAATCCGTTCGGCCCGTTAGTTCGGCCGATCAGTTCGGCGATGTCCTGGCCGCAAGCGCCGTCACGAAGGACGGGCGCGCCAGGGTGGCGCTGACGTAGCCGGCGAGCTTCGGCCAGCGCCCGGCATCGACGGTTTCACCGGCCAGATGCAGGTTGTGGAAGCCCGTGGCCACGGAGATGTCCGCGACGCTGAAGGCGTCCCCGACGAGGTAGGGCCCGTCGATCTGCCCTTCGAGGTAATCGTAGATCTTCGGCAGGTCCTCGTTCAGGGCCTTGGCGACGGCGCCCTCGTCGCCGGGCTGCCCAAGCATCTTGGGCTTCACCACACGATTGGCGAAGGGGGCGATGATGGCGTCGAACATCTCGGTGTCGCCGTACTTGTCGAACCAGATCGCGCGGCCGCGGGCCTTGGCCTCGGACGGGTACAGCGCCGGGCTCGGGACCTTCGCCTCCAGGTAGGTCAGGATCGCCGAGGAATCGGCCAGCAGGAAGCCGTCGTCGTCGAAGGCGGGAATCTTGCCGAGGGGGCTCGCCGCCTGGAACGCCGCATCCTCGGCGTGGAAGAACAGCGGGATGTGCTCCACCGCCTGGCCCTTCTCGGCCAGGGCGACGAGGACCTTGCGGACGTAGGGCGAATAGCCGGTGCCGTAGAGTTTCACGTTTGGGGGTGCTCCATGTTGGGGGGATCGGTGGAGCCCAACCCCCGGGCGCGCGGATCGTTCGCTCACGCGTCGGTGAGGTCCGCCGTCACCGGCACGTGGTCGGAGGGCTTTTCCAGGCCCCGCAGGTGCTTCTGCACCGAGGCCGCGGTCAGCCGGTCGGCGGCCTGTGGCGAGAGCAGGAGGTGGTCGATCCGGATCCCGGCATTCCGGTTCCAGGCTCCCGCCTGATAGTCCCAGAAGGTGTAGAGGCCGGGCCGCGGGTTGCAGGCCCGCAGGGCATCGGTGTAGCCCTCGGCGAGGAGCGCCCGGAACGCCGCCCGGCTCTGGGGCAGGAACAACGCGTCCGCGCGCCAGGCCTCGGGGTCGGCGACATCGTCCGGCTCGGGAATGACGTTGTAGTCGCCCGCCAGCACCACCGCCTCCTCGCCCTCGCGCAGGCCCTGCGCATGGCGCCGCAGCCGCTCCAGGAAGCCGAGCTTGTAGGGGTATTTCGGGCTGTCGACGGGATTGCCGTTGGGCAGGTAGATCGAGGCGACGCGCACGGGGCGCACCCCCTCGCCGGAAACCAGCGCCTCGATGTAGCGGGCCTGCTCGTCGCTGTCGTCGCCGGGGAGGCCGCGGCGGATCTCGGACATTGCCAGGGGCGCGCGCACCAGCAGGGCGACGCCGTTATAGGCCTTCTGACCGAGGGTCTCGACGGCGTAGCCCGCCGCCTCGATCTCCGCCCGCGGAAACCCCTCGTCCTGGCATTTCAGCTCCTGCAGGCAGACCACGTCGGGCTTGGCCTCGTCGAGGAAGCCGACGAGGTGACCGACGCGCTGCTTGATCGAATTGACGTTCCAGGTGGCGATCCGCATGGGCAGGGGGTCTCTGGGAGTTGGGGCGCGTGGGTGTCCGTCATCGGGCCTTCGCCGCGGGCTGGCAAGGCGTGACGCGAGACGAAGGCGAGGTCCAGATGGAAGGTGATTGGCTGGCGCCGATCTGCGCCTATTGCGAGCGCGGCGATCCTGGCTTCTGGGCGGAGCCGGTCAACGCCCTGTCGAACGGCGCCTACCTGGTCGCCGCCGCCCTGGCGACAGCGCGCGTGCGCCGTGCCCGGACGAGCGATGCGCCGGCCCTCCTGCTCAGCGCCCTGGTGGCGGTGGTGGGGGTCGGCTCGTTCCTGTTCCACACCCTGGCGGTGCGCTGGTCGCTGCTCGCCGACGTCATCCCGATCGCGCTCTTCATCTACGCCTACTTCCTGCTGGCGATGCGGCGCTACTTCGACCTCGGGATCGGGGCGGCGCTCGCCGCCACCCTGGCCTTCGCGGCGTTCAACCTCGGCCTGGAGCCCGCCCTCGACGGGCTCACGGGCCGGTCGACGGACGCGCTGACCAACGGCTCCCTCGCCTACGCCCCCGCGATCCTGGCGCTGGCGGGCGTCGCCGCCGGCCTGCTGACGCCGCGGGGCCCCCTCGGCCCGGCCCAGCCAGAGGCCGGCCTCGGCCTCCTCGATCCGGCCAGGCGCGAGGCCGGGCTCGGCCTCCTCGATCCGGCCAGGCGTGAGGCCGGGCTCGGCCTCCTCACTCTGGCTAAGCACGAGGCCGGGCTCGGACTCCTGGGGGTGGCCGCGCTGTTTGCCATCTCGCTCGGCTTCCGCACCCTCGACCGGGCGGTCTGCCCGGTCTGGCCCCTGGGCACCCACGCCGTCTGGCACCTGCTCAATGCCGGGGTGCTCTACGGGCTCATCGCCGTCGCGGTCCGATACCGTCGGCACCGATCGTAACGCCGGGGCTCCAGGACGGCCGGCCGTTTTGTTGCGCCCCCCGGCAAATCGTTGCAGAAGATCGGGCCGCGTCGAGCGCGGCATTCGCCTCCGCCGATCGACGCCGAGCCCGCACCGCCGCCGGACGCGGCAGGTCCCGGACGCGACAGGTCCACGGCGCGACAGAGTGACGGAACACACCCATGACACAGAGCCTTCGCCTCGGCGTTGCCGGCCTCGGCACCGTCGGCGCCGCCGTCGTCCGGATGGTCGCCCGCCGGGCCGAGGCCCTCGGCCAGACCAGCGGACAGGCGATTCGCGTCACCGCCGTGTCCTCGCGTGACCGGGGCCGCGACCGCGGCCTCGACCTCGCCGGCGTGACCTGGTTCGACGATCCCGTCGCCCTGGCGGCCTCCGTGGAGGTCGATTGCGTGGTCGAACTCATCGGCGGCGCCGAAGGACCGGCCCGGCAGACGGTGGAGGCGGCCCTGGCCGCCGGCAAGCACGTGGTCACCGCCAACAAGGCCCTGCTCGCCAAGCACGGCGCGGCGCTCGCCCGGCAGGCCGAGGCGGCGGGCGTGGCCCTGGCCTACGAGGCCTCCGTCGCCGGCGGCATCCCGGTGATCAAGGCCCTGCGGGAGGGCCTGACCGGCAATGCCGTGTCGCGCGTCTACGGAATCATGAACGGCACCTGCAACTACATCCTGACCCGGATGGAGCGCGAGGGCCTGACCTTCGAGGCCTGCCTCAAGGACGCCCAGGCCCTGGGCTACGCCGAGGCCGACCCGACCTTCGACGTCGAGGGCTTCGACACCGCCCACAAGCTCGCGATCCTGACGAGCCTCGCCTTCGGCACCGAGGTCGACGCCGAGGGCGTCTCCGTCGAGGGCATCTCGGCGATCCAGCCCCTCGACCTGACCATGGCCGAGGAGCTGGGCTACCGGATCAAGCTCCTGGGCGTCGCCCAGGCGGCGGCCGGCGGCATCGAACAGCGGGTCCATCCGACCATGGTGCCGAAATCCTCCGCCATCGCCCAGGTCATGGGCGTGACCAACGCGGTCACCATCGACGCGGACGCGGTGGGCGAACTCACCCTGATCGGCCCCGGCGCCGGCGGTGAGGCCACCGCCTCGGCCGTGGTCTCCGACATCACCGACATCGCCGCCGGCACCCGCCGCCCGACCTTCGGGCGTCCCGCCGCCGCCCTGAGCCCGTCCCAGCGCGTCGCCATGCAGCGGCACGAGGGCGGCTACTACATCCGCCTCACCGTGCACGACCGCCCCGGCGTCGCCGCGGGCGTCGCCACCCGCATGGCCGAGCGAGAGATCTCCATCGAGAGCATCCTGCAGCGCCGTTCCGAGAGCGCGGCCTCGAAGGACCCGCATGGCCGCTCCGGCCAGCCGGTCCCCCTGGTGCTGATCACCTACGCCGCCACCGAGGGCACGATCCGGGACGCCTTGGACGCCATCGCGGCCGACGGCCTGCTCGCCGAGGCGCCCCAGCTGATCCGGATCGAGCGCGAATAGCACCCGTGCGTCCGACATCGTACGATCCGGGGTGAACGAAGAAAAATGCGCGTCATGGTCGAAACTTAGTGCCTCACGCGCATTTTAGTTCATAAGGAGCGCCCGAGAGAGGCGCAGGGGCGCGAGGCTCACATGTCTGGTGGCAATTTGGAATCGCGCGCGCCGGTGGCCCGGTCCCTGACGCTGGAGCTGGCGCGGGTGACGGAGCGGGCCGCGATCGCCGCCGCCCGCCTGCGCGGACAGGGCCGCGAGAAGGAGGCCGACCAGGCCGCCGTCGATGCGATGCGCCTCGAGCTCAACCTGCTGCCCATCGATGGCACCGTGGTGATCGGGGAGGGCGAGCGCGACAACGCTCCGATGCTCTATATCGGCGAGCGCCTGGGCACCGGGGACGGCCCGAAGGTCGACATCGCCGTCGATCCCCTGGAGGGCACCACCCTCTGCGCCAAGGACATGCCCGGCGCCATCGCGGTGACCGCTCTGGCTGAGGCCGGCTCCCTGCTGGCCGCCCCCGACGTCTACATGCAGAAGATTGCTATCGGCCCCGGCTACCCGGCCGGCCTCGTCGATCTCGATGCCAGCCCGGCCGACAACATCGGCGCGCTGGCCCGTCACAAGGGCGTCGACCCGGCCCAGATCACCGCCATCATCCTCGACCGACCCCGGCACATGCAGCTCGTCGCCGCCGTGCGGGCGACGGGGGCCGGCATCCGCCTGATCTCGGACGGCGACATCGCGGGCATCATCCACACCGCCAATGCCGACGCGACCGGGGCGGACATCTACCTCGGCATCGGGGCGGCCCCCGAAGGTGTCATCGCCGCCGGCGTGCTCCGCTGCATCGGCGGCCACATGCAGGGCCGCCTGATCCTCGACAGCTACGACAAGCGCGAGCGGGCCGCCCAGATGGGCATCAGCGATCCGAACCGGAAGTACGAGCTGCACGACATGGCCCGGGGCGACGTCATCGTCGCCGCCACCGGCGTCACCGACGGCGCCCTGCTGAAGGGCGTCCGCTTCCGGCCCGGCCTGATCGAGACCGAGACCGTGGTCTATCGCTCGGCCAGCGGCACCGTCCGGCGCATGCTCTGCGAGCACCGCCTGCTGGGCGACGCCTGAGCGGGAAAGATCCGGGCTCGGACCAGGCGAAGGCGCTGTCTCGGCCCAGGCCCGCAGAGCTCGGCACGACCGCCGCAAGATCGCGTACAATAACGCTGGCTCCGTGCGAGAGCGGACGAAAGGTTGCCCCTCCGAGGATCGACGGCCCGACAGATTCGGCAGAGAATCGGCGCCGCCTTCCTGCGGACGACATCCGAGTCGGGCAGCCCGGCCGACGCCGGGAACTTTCGCTCTCGGTACAGGCTACTGCGGATTCCATGTTCCTCTGTCATGGACTTGCGATGTCCAAGTCCTCCGCTCGACAAACCAGGGATCGTCAACACCGACGGACTGCCGAACACGAAATTTCACCGTATCGAACATTGATCTCGCTAGATTATCGATAGAACACAACGCAATAATTCGATGAATGCTGAAATCCGCCCGGACGATCATCACGAAAATGTTTATGGGCACGCCAAAAGCTATCGATCCGGAAATAAAGCGGTCTTCATCACTTCGGCAGACAAGGTTGGTCCATGAAACCGGAACCGTCCGTCGAACCGACGGGGGACCGGATACCCGACCGTCTTTCCGGCAGATCACCGCATGCTCACCACCATCAAAGGCCGCCTGGTCACGCTGCTTGGCGTGATGGGCTTTCTGCTGCTCCTCTCCTCGGGGATCGGCAATTTCGCCCTGTCGGCGAATCACCGGAGCTTCAACACCGTCTTCGGCGACCGCATCGTCCCGCTGCGGCAGTTCAGCCTGATCCGCGATGCCTATGACGATCTGCTGGCGACGTCGCGCGCGCTGCGAAACCGGCAAGGGGAGGCCGGCCAGGCCCGCGCGAAGATCGAGGCGGACCTCACCAGTCTCGGGACCCAGTGGTCGGCCTACCTGGCGACCTACCTCACCCCGGAGGAGAAGGGCCTCGCCGCCGAGATGCAGCGTCGGATCGACCACAACGCCGCGATCGCGGCCGACATCCTGCACCGCCTCGCCTCCGGCGGCACGCCCGACTTCGACGCGACCCACGCGGCTCTGGTCAAGGGCCAGGAGGAGGCCAACGCCGTCCTGAGCAAGCTCACCGCGCTGCAGGTCCGGGAGGCGCAGACCGAGTTCGACCGCGCCGAGACCCATTCGGGCCAATCGCGCCTGGCGCTGCTGGCCCTCGTCGCCCTGGCCACCGCCGCCATCGGCTTCGGCCTCTACACCGTGCTGGCCCTGGTCGTGCGCCCGCTCGGCGGCATGACCGGCACCATGGCCAAGCTGGCCGACGGCGACGTCACGACCGACGTGGCGGGCGCGCAGCGCCGGGACGAGATCGGCGCGATGGCCCGGGCGGTCCAGGTCTTCAAGGACGCCATGATTGCCAAGCGCGACGCCGACGCCGCCGCCGCGATCGAGAGCGCCGCGAAGATGCGCCGTGCCGAGATCCTGGACGCCGCGACGCGGGGGTTCCAGGCGCAGGTCTCGCGCCTGACCCACGGCCTGTCCTCCGCCGCCATTGAGATGGAGGCCACAGCGCGGGCGATGAGCCGCACCGCCGACCAGACAGCCGCGCAATCCCTCAGCGTCGCCTCGGCCGCCGAGCAGACTTCAGCCAATGTCCAGACGGTGGCGGCCGCGAGCGAGGAGATGGCCTCGTCGATCGGCGAGATCGCCGCCCAGGTCGCCCGCTCGGCCGCGATGGCGGAGCGGGCCTCCGAGAACGCGGCCACCACCGACACGATCATCCTCGGCCTCGCCGAAGGGGCTGAGCGGATCGGCACGGTGGTGGGGCTCATCTCGGGCATCGCGGCCCAGACGAACCTGCTGGCGCTGAACGCCACCATCGAGGCGGCCCGCGCCGGCGAAGCGGGCCGGGGATTCGCGGTGGTCGCGGGCGAGGTCAAGGAGCTGGCCTCCCAGACCGCTCGGGCCACGGCGACGATCTCGGACCAGATCACGACGATCCAGGGCGAGACCCGCCAGGCGGTCACGTCGATCCGGACCATCGGCGCGACCATCGCCGAGCTGCGCAGCATCGCCATCGGCGTCGCGGCGGCAATGGAGGAGCAGGGGGCGGCCACCCAGGAGATCGTCCGCAATGTGACCCAGGCCGCCCAGGGCACGCAGTCGGTGACCGTCAGCATCGGCAGCGTGACCCAGGCCGCCGGCGAGACCGGAGCTGCCTCGTCCCAGGTCCTGGCCGCCGCGTCCGACCTCGCGCGCCAGTCCGAACAGCTCAGCGCCGAGGTTTCGGGCTTTCTCGCCACCGTCCAGGCCGCCTGAGCGGGCTTGCCCGTTGGTCGGCTTTCGGGGCTGATGCCGGACGCCCCGGATGCTGGGGCCGGCATCGGGAGAACGGATGAGCGGTTCCGACGACACCCGCCCGCGATCCGGGCCCCGGCGCCGCCTGCTCGCCGGAGGCCTCGGAGCGGCAGCGCTCGGCGCTCTGTTGCTGGGGGCCTGGGTGCTGGGAGCCTGGGTGCTCGGCGCCGGGCTGCTGGGACACGGAGTGCCGGGGGCCGGACGCATCCTCGGGACTGAGGACGCGGCTCGGCGCAATCGCCAGATCGCCGATGCCCACCTCGCCGCGCGCCTGCCGGCGATTCGGGCGGCGCTGGCGGCGGCGCGGCCGGGCTTCCTGTTCCTGGCGGGCAACTCGCACGCCGAGCTCCTCGGGAACGCCCTGGCCAGCCGGGCCGACGTGGTGAATGGCGGGATCGGCGGCACCTCGGCCCGTCGCTACGCGGGCGAGATCGAAGGCTTGAGCGTCCCCGTCCGGGCCGGAGTGGGGGTGCTGTTCGTCGGCACGAACGACATCCTGCGGCGGGCCGACCCTCTGTCGGCGCGCACCGCGGGCGGGTTCGCGGCGGCGACGGCGCGCCTCCTCACGTGGCTGGGAGCGCATGCGGATCGGGTGCTGGTGGCGGCGGTACCGCCGATCGGGCCGGGGGCCGAGGCGGAGCGCGATCCGGCGGCGGTGGCGGCCTACACGGCGATCCTGCGCGGGCTCTGCGCGCGGCAGGGCTGCCGGGTCTTCGACCCCTTCGCGGATCTGCGCGACGGACCACCGGGCCTGACCACGCGGGCGGTGCCGCCGGACGGCGTGCACCTGCGCGACTACGACGCCCTGGCGGCCGGGCTCGAGACGCAGCTGCGTGCGCTGACGGCCGTTCCGCCGCCGGACTGAGCAGGCGGCGGCACCACGGATGCGAGGGCGACGCCGAGCCCCCGCACCGGCTCGGTCAGTTGAACAGCGAGCCGACGCCGCCCTGGACGCGGCCGAGGCCCTGCTTGGCCACCGCGTTGCCGGGCTCGATCTGCGCGGCGCGCTGGTAGCTCTCCACCGCCTCCTTCTTGCGGTTGGACTTCTCGTAGGCGAGGCCGCGATAGGCCCAGGAGGTCGCGTCCTTGTTGTTGACGTTGAGCGCCGCGTTGTAGTCCTCGATCGCCTTGTCGTACTGGTTGGTGGCGATCAGGCTCTGGCCGCGCGCCGCGTAGGGCGCCGCCACGAAGGGGTTCCGGTCGATGGCGGCGTCGAAATCCGCGATGGCCTGGGTGTTCTGGCCCTGCTTCTGACGGACGAGGCCGCGCGCGTGGTAGGCCTCGGCCGATTCCGGCGCCAGGCGGATCGCCTGGTTGAGGTCGGAGGTGGCGCCCTCGAGATCACCCTGGGCGCGCAGCACGTTGGCGCGGCCGATATAGGCCGGAGCGTAGTTGGGATCCGCCGAGATCGACTTCGAGAAGTCCTGCAGCGCGGCATCGTTGCGGCCGATCTGGCGGTTGGCCAGGGCGCGGTTGTTGTAGGCCGAGGCCGAATTCGGGTCGATCTGCACCGCCTTGGTGAAGTCGCCGATGGCGTCGTTGAACTGGCCGGCGCGGGCATAGGCGGCGCCGCGGGTCACGTAGGCCGCCGCGTCGTTGGGATTGCGCTGGATCACGTCGGAGAGCGAGGCGATGTTGACCGTGGTGGCGCCCGTCTGGTCGGATTCGAGCACGGCGAACTGGCGCGACGCGGTGGCACCGCCGCCATAGGTCTCGCAACCGGCCAACGCGGCCGCCACGAGCGCCGTGGCCCCGATCAGCCCCGCCTTCGATGCCCGCAGCTTCAAAACCGTCATGGTCCTCGCTCCCCCCGGCGTCGCGCGCGACACCGCCCCCGATTCGATTGCGTCCCGTGCCGGTCCCCGCATGAAGGGGGCCGGTTGCGCCGGCACCATCCCGCATCGCGGTGAATGCGCGCTTAAAGTCGGCGACGGGTTCCGCTCAAGCGGTCGGATGTGGCGAAGGTATGACCCGCCCGACCCGCCGCGCCGAAACGGCCGGCGGGACCGTCGGTTGCCGGGTCGGTGTCACAATCGGGCCGCGGTTCGGGAGGCGTCTCAGGGTCTCGGCAGCAGCTGGGTGACGTGGCCCATCTTGCGGCCCGACCGGGCCTCGCCCTTACCGTAGAGGTGGAGTTGCGCCCCCGGCCGGGCGAGGATCGCGGCCCAGTCGTCGACGTCGGCGCCGATCAGGTTGTGCATCTCCACCGCCATGCCGCCGACCCGGGCCGAATCGCCCAACGGCCAGCCGCAGACCGCCCGGACGTGCTGGGCGAACTGCGAGGTCGTCGCGCCCTCGATGGTCCAGTGGCCGGAATTGTGGACCCGCGGGGCGATCTCGTTGACCACGACCCGGGCGGGCCCGTCACCTTGCGGCACCAGGAACATCTCGACGGCGAGCACGCCGACATAGTCGAGCGCCTCGGCGATGCGGCGGGCGATGCCGATGGCGGCCGCCTCGGTCTGCGGCGCGATGCCGGGGGCGGGGACGCGGGTGACGGCCAGGATGTGGTCGCGATGCTCGTTGGCGCAGGGGTCGTAGGCCGCGAAGGCCCCGTCGGTCCCGCGGGCAGCGACCACCGAGACCTCCGCCTCGAAGGGCACGAAGCCCTCCAGGATGCAGGGTGCACCGTTGAACTCGGCCAGGATCGCGGCGGGATCGACCGCGCCCTCGGCCCGGATCATGCGCTGGCCCTTGCCGTCGTAGCCGAAGCGGCGGGTCTTCAGCACCGCCGGGCGGCCGATCTCGGAGAGTGCCCGGGCAAGGTCCTCGGCCGTGTCCACGGCACGGAACGGCGCGGTCTCGATGCCGAGGTCGTTGATGAAGCGCTTCTCGGTCAGCCGGTCCTGCATCGTGGCGAGCGCCGCGGCGTTCGGGTGCAGCGGCGCCTTCGCGGCCAGGGCCTCGGCAGCCTGGGCGGGGATGTTCTCGAACTCGTAGGTGACCACGTCGACGCTCGCCGCGAAGCGCGCCAGGGCCGCGACGTCGTCGTAGGCCGCGATGGTGGCCTCGGCCGAGACGTCGAAGGCCGGGCTGTCGGCATCGGGGGCGAAGACGTGGACCCGCAGGCCGTAGGTGGCGGCCGCGAGGGCGATCATGCGGCCGAGCTGGCCGCCGCCCACGATGCCGAGGGTCGCGCCGGGGCGGATGTCGGGGAGGGCGGTCACGGCGATTCGCTTTTCAAGACACGTTGCAGGTCACGGCGGAGGAGAACTTACGGCAGGTCGGTCACCGGGGTCTCGGCGACGCTCGCGGTCTGCGCGGCGCGCCAGGCTTCGAGCCGCGCGGCGAGGCCGGGATCGGTGAGGGCGAGGATGGCGGCGGCGAGCAGGGCGGCGTTGACCGCGCCCGCCCGGCCGATCGCCAGGGTGCCCACCGGGATGCCGGCGGGCATCTGCACGATGGAGAGCAGGCTGTCCTGTCCCGACAGGGCCTTCGATTCCACCGGCACGCCGAGGACGGGGAGGGGGGTCATCGCCGCCGTCATGCCCGGCAGGTGAGCGGCGCCGCCGGCCCCCGCGATCACCACCTGGAATCCCTCCGCCTTGGCGCCCTTGGCGAAGGTGACGAGGCGGTCGGGCGTGCGATGGGCCGAGACGATGCGGTCGTCATGGGCGACGCCGAGCGCATCCAGCGTCTCGGCGGCATGCCGCATGGTCGCCCAGTCCGACTGGCTGCCCATAATGATCGCGACCGGGGAGGCTGCCGCCATGGTCGTCAGATCCCTTCGCGATCATGTGGTGGACGGGCCGTGCGACGCGCCGCGGCCCCTGGAACGCCGAATACAAAAGCGATGGCGCGCCCGCAAGGCGCGTCCCGCACGGGCCGCCGCCCGCCGGGAGGCCCGGTCAGGCGATGATATCGGGGGTGATCTGGTCCTCGAGATACGAGATCCGGTCGCGCAGGGAGAGCTTGCGCTTCTTCAGGCGCTGGATCTGCAGCTGGTCGGCCACCACCCCGACCTCGAGGGCATCGATCGCGCCGTCGAGGTCGCGGTGTTCCTGCTTCAGCCGCGCCAACTCGTCGGCGGGTTCCACCGACGCATCGTTATCGAACTGGACCGCCATCGCACCTGATGTCCCGGGACGCTTTCGCGGCAGACCATGCGACAGCCGCTCGGCCTGGGCAAGAACCCGCCGCGCCTCCTGCACAACCATCCGCCTGCACAAACATCCGTCAAGCCTAGCCGTCGATAGGCTTCGACAGCCGGCTGATCATATGTCAGTCTGGCCGCGTCGAAACGAGACAGGAGACACAGCTCATGTCACTGCAGACGCACCTGACCCAGCTCGCCCGGAAGCACGAAGCCCTCGAGCAGGAAATCCACGACGCCACCCTCCGACCCTCGGCGAACGATCTGCGAATCGCAGAACTCAAGAGACGCAAGCTCCACCTCAAGGACGAGATGAACCGGCTGCGAAGCGGATCCGACCAGCTGCATTAGCGGCCGCTCCGGCCCCACCTCATCGTCTCTCGAATGTTCGCCGCCGCCCCTGGTCCCCAGGGCGGCGGTTTTGGTTTCAGCATCCTCGCGCCCCTGGTCCCCGGGGCGGCGGTTTTGGCTTCCGCCGGCTTCGTAGCACGTAGGGCAGGCGCAAAAGTCTGCGGTTCACGCTGTCCGGCCGGATGGCGCAGCAGTCCGACGCCGGAAATTCCGCTAGAGTGCGGAGAAACCGGCAGCACGACCGGTTCCGCAGGATACGCCATGGACGCTACGCCCCACGCCCCGAATCCGTTGCCCGGCCGCTATGCCGAGGCCCATGCGGCGTCCCTCCGCGATCCGGAGGCGTTCTGGCTGGACGCGGCCCGGGCGATCGACTGGTCCAGCCCGCCCACCCGCGCCTTCGACGGGGCGGCCGGCGCTGATGGCCGCTGGTTTCCCGACGCCACCCTGAACGCCTGCCACAACGCCGTGGACCGGCACGTCGCGGGCGGACGCGGCGACCAGGCCGCGATCCTGTACGATTCGCCCGTCACCGGCACGAAGCGGCGCATCACCTACGCCGAGTTGCGCGGCGCGGTGGCGGTGCTCGCCGGGGTCCTGCGCGACCTCGGGGTCGGCCGGGGCGACCGCGTCGTCATCTACATGCCGATGGTGCCGGAGGCCCTGTTCGGGATGCTCGCCTGCGCCCGCCTGGGCGCGGTGCATTCGGTGGTGTTCGGCGGCTTCGCCGCCAACGAACTCGCGATCCGTATCGAGGATGCCGCGCCCAAGGTGATCCTCGCCGCCTCCTGCGGCCTCGAGCCGAGCCGCGTTGTCGCCTACAAGCCGCTCCTCGACGCCGCCGTCGCCGCCTCGTCGCACAAGCCGACGGCCTGCCTGATCCTGCAGCGCCCGCAGGCGGCGGCCGACCTCGTGCCGGGGCGCGACCACGATTGGGCCGAGACGGTGGCGCGGGCGGCGGCCGGGGACCGGCGGGCGGCCTGCGTGGACGTCGCGGCCACCGACCCGCTCTACATCCTCTACACCTCCGGCACGACGGGAAAGCCCAAGGGCGTGGTGCGGGATACCGGCGGCTACTGCGTCGCGCTGACCTGGTCGATGCCCAACCTCTACGACGTGGCGCCGGGGGAGACCTACTTCTGCGCCTCCGACATCGGCTGGGTGGTGGGCCATTCCTACATCGTCTACGCGCCCCTCCTGCACGGCTGCACCACGGTGCTCTACGAGGGCAAGCCGGTGGGCACGCCCGATGCCGGCGCCCTGTGGCGGGTGGTCTCCGAGTACGGCGCCGCCTGCCTGTTCACGGCGCCCACGGCCCTGCGGGCGATCAAGAAGGAGGATCCGCGCGCCGAGCGGGTCGGCACCTACGACCTGTCGGGCTTCCGTTCCCTGTTCCTGGCCGGCGAGCGGGCCGACCCCGATTCGGTGGCCTGGGCGGAGCGGGCCCTCGGGCGTCCCGTGATCGACCACTGGTGGCAGACCGAGACCGGCTGGGCCATCGCGGGCAATCCCGTCGGTCTCGGCCAGCTCCCGGTTAAGCACGGCAGCGCCTGCGTGCCGATGCCGGGCTACGACCTCGCGGTGCTGGACGAGGCCGGCAAGCCGGTGCCCGCGGGCACGATGGGCACCATCGCGTTGAAGCTGCCCCTGCCGCCGGGCTGCCTGCCCACGCTCTGGGGCTCGGAGGAACGCTTCCGGTCGAGCTACCTCGCCACCTTCCCGGGCTGGTACGACACCTCGGATGCCGGCATCGTCGATACCGACGGCTACGTCACCGTGCTCGGCCGCACCGACGACATCATCAACGTCGCCGGGCACCGGCTCTCCACCGGCGGCATGGAGGCGGTGCTGGCGAGCCATCCCGACGTGGCCGAATGCGCGGTGATCGGCATTCGCGACACCCTGAAGGGCGAGCAGCCCTGCGGCTTCGTCGTGCTGAAATCCGGGGTGGATCGCCCAACCCAGGCGATCGAGGGCGAGCTCGTGGCCCTGGTCCGCGAGCAGATCGGCCCCGTGGCGGCCTTCAAGCTGGCCTTGACCGTACAGCGGCTTCCGAAGACCCGCTCGGGCAAGATCCTGCGCGGAACCATGAAGCGCATCGCCGACGGCGAGCCCTGGACCACCCCGCCGACCATCGACGATGCCGGTGTCCTCGACGAGATCGGCGTCAGCCTGAAGGACCGGGGGATCGGCGCGGGCTAGGCAGAAACGGGACGCCGGGCACGAGTCGCCGCGGACGAGTCGCCGAGGACGAGTCGCCGGGGACAGATCGCAAAGGACGGGTTGGCGGGAGACGGGTAGCCAAGCGTGCGCCGACGCGCCACCTATGCGGGGATGCAGCCAAGCCGGAGCCCCGCATGACCGCCCGCCTGTTCGAGCCCCTGCGCCTCGACAATCTCACCCTCGAGAACCGGATCATCGTCGCGCCGATGTGCCAGTACTCGGCCCATGCGGGCCAGGCCGGCGACTGGCACCTCATGCATCTCGGGCAGATGGCGATGTCGGGGGCCGGGCTGCTCACCCTGGAGGCGACAGCGATCTCGCCGGAGGCGCGGATTTCGCCCACCGACCTCGGGCTCTACTCCGACGAGACCGAGCGCGCGCTGGGCCGGGTCCTGGACGCGGTGCGCGGCGACGCCCCCGTGCCGATCGCGATCCAGATCAACCATGCGGGCCGCAAGGCCTCCAGCCGCGCGCCCTGGGACGGCGGTGCCCAGATCGACCCCGAGGCGCCGGAGGGCTGGCGCACGGAAGCGCCCTCGGCCCTGGCGCACGGGGAGGGCGAGGCGGCGCCCCACGCCCTCGACTCGGAAGGGCTGAAGCGCATCCGCGACGGCTTCGTCGCCACCGCGCGCCGGGCCTTGCGCCTGGGCATCGACGGCTTCGAGCTGCACGGGGCACACGGCTACCTGCTGCACCAGTTCCTGTCGCCGCTCTCCAACCAGCGCACCGACCAGTATGGCGGCACGCTCGCCAACCGGATGCGCTTCCCGCTCGAATGCTTCGAGGCGGTGCGCGAGGCCGTGCCGGCGGGCAAGCCGGTCTGGATGCGGGTCTCGGCCACCGACTGGGTCGATGCGGGCTGGACCCTGGAGGAGACGGTGGAACTCGCCCACGCCCTGAAGCGCCGGGGCGCGGCCGCGATCCACGTCTCCACCGGCGGCCTCTCCACACGCCAGCAGATTCCCCTCTCGGCCGGCTACCAGGTTCCGTTCGCCGAGCGGATCAAGGCCGAGACCGGCCTCACCACCATCGCGGTCGGGCTCATCACCGAGGCCGCCCACGCGGAATCGATCCTGGCCCAGGGGCAGGCCGACGCGGTCTCCCTGGCGCGGGCCCTGCTCTACAATCCGCGCTGGCCCTGGCACGCGGCCGCCGAGCTCGGAGCTCAGGTCCGCGCGCCCCGGCAGTACTGGCGCTCGCAGCCGCGCCAGTTCAAGGACCTCTTCATCGACACCCGGCACGGGCAGCGCTGAGCCTGCCTCACGGCGGGCCCGGTCACCGACCGCTCTGCATCGACCACCCCGCTGCGGCGGGCATTCCGGAAGAGACACACGCACCATGGACGACGACGACGACGTCACGACCTTCGCGGTGGAGCGGGTCCGCCTCGACATCGAGAACGGCATCACCCTGATCTCGGGGGCCGACGACGAGGAGGAGCCGGCGGGCTACTTCATCATCCAGATCGAGAAGGGCGATCCGGACGGGCCGCTGATCGAGGTCTTCGGCGAGGACCTGACCCAGTCGGACGGCGTCACCCGGCTCGAACTCGGCCTGCGCCACCTGCAGTTCGCCTTCGACCCGGGCAGCACCATCGGGGCCGAGATGCCGTCCGTCCGCATCGAGTCCCGCACGGAGATCCCGGAGGGCGTGCGCGCCCGCCTGTCCGTGGCGTTCGGCAAGCGCGCGAAGCGCGCGTGAGACGGAGACCGGGCAAGCGCGCGAAGCGCGCATGAGACGGAGACGGGGCAAGCGCGCGTGAGACCAAGAACATGCGCGAATCGCGCGCGCGACGGAGAGCCTGTGCGGAGCGCGGCCGACATCAGGACGCGCGCAGAGCGCACGTGAGATCAACCCAGAGCGAGGCGAAGAGGGATTCCGTGGCGATCAAGGTCGGCGACTACGTTGCATCCGACGACAACGAGGCCACCATGACGGTGGTGGCCCTGGAGGGGGACCGGGCGCTCTGCCGTTGGTTCGTCGACGGCGACGTCGACGGCGACGAACAAGAGGCCTGGATCGACCTGGCGACGCTGACCGTTCTGTAGACGGGGCGAACGGAGCCGGAGGGACCATGTCCGAGATCGAGGAGAAGCGGCACGAGATCGCCGAGTTGATCGCCCTGGAACTCGGCCTCGGCGACCTCGAAGGCTTGAGCGCGGCCGACCGGGCCGCCGTGGACCGGCAGACTGCCGAGACCATCGCGGGCTGCGGGGCGGACAGCCCGGACCCCGCCGACTGCACCGAGGCCAATATCCGCCTGCGCGGCCTGCTGCAGCAGTATCGCGCCCTGCAGATCCTCCGGAGCGACGAGGCCGATGCGCGGCTGGCGGAGGAGGGCGAGGTCTTCGGCCGCGAGGACGATGCCTGAGGCGGTCCTCAGCGCGCCACCGCCCCGACCATCGGGCCGAGGGGGCGGCTGAGGTCCGAACGGTTCATCGACGGGGCGTAGAGACTCGACACGCTTCCGTCGAGGAAGAGCGCGTTGCGGCAGCCGAGGGTGTCCTTGAACAGCCGCGCGAAGGCGCCGAAGCTCACCGGGCGCTCGGAGATCGCGAACACGGCGGTGCGACCGTCGTCGCGGACCCCGACCCCGTTGCGGATCTTCTGACTCGGGCCGTCGGCGGAGATCTTGGGGTGGATATGCCCGTCCACGACGAGCATCGGCCCCGACTGAGTGGCGAAATCCGGCTTCGGAGCGCTGCGCAGGTAACGGCCCGTCTCCATCACGCCGGCGCGCTCGCCCTTGACCCAGAAGATGCCGTTCGGCTTCAGGTGAAAGTTGCCCGGTCCGTTGGCGGTCGAGACGCCCTTCAGCTCGCGTCCGTCCTCGATGTAGAGCCCGACCGGGGCCTGGCCCTTGTCGTACATGCCGGCATTCATTGCGAAGCGCAGGCCGGCCCCCTGCTTCTCGGCCAGGGTCGAGAGCGAGGAATAGGGCAGGCCGTCGGCTCCGAGCCAGAACAGCCGCACCCGCTCGCGGCGCAGGTCGACCGTGCAGACGGTGTAGGCCTCGCCCTCCGCCTGGACGGCCCGGCAAGGAGCCGAGGTCAGGGCCGAGGTCGGGGCCGGGGCAGCCGCCGGCGCGGCCAGCGCCGGACCGCCGAGGGCGAAACCGAGGCAGGCGGCCCTCAGCAAGGCGGCGCGCAGCAGGGCGGGGACCGGGAAGCGGCTCATCCGAAGGCGAGCCCGCACGACATCCTGCACCATGGTCACCCGCATCGTCCTCGACCGCGCCTGCCGGAGGATCGAAGCGGCCGGCCACGCTTCCTCGCCCGAAACCCCGGGCGATTTCAAGGGCGGTCACCGGGGCCGGACGTCGCGCGCTTGACCAGGACCCAGGACCCTTGACGTGGACGTGGCGGGCTTCACGATGACGGGAGAGGCAAAACGCGCATGAACCCTTCCGGGTGCCACGGCGTTTGAGCGTCCAAGGGGACGTTTCGGATTCTTTCGGAGACGATGTGATGAAACGAGTTGTTCTGGCCTCGGCGGCCATGATCGGCGCGCTCGCGATGATTCCCGCCACGGCGGAGGCGCGCGGTGGTTTCGGCGGCGGTGGCTTCCACGGTGGTGGGTTCCACGGCGGCGGCTTCGGTGGCGGTGGCTTCCGGGGTGGATTCGGTGGATTCCGGGGCGGCTTCGGCGGCGGCGGCTTCCGCAATGCCGGCTTCGGTGGCTATCGCGGCGGCTTCGGCGGCTATCGCGGTGGGTTCGGTGGCTACCGCGGCGGCTATTACGGCCGCGGCTACGGGCGCGGCTACGGCTACGGCCTCGGCGGATTGGGTCTCGGCGTCGGCCTCGGCCTGGCGGCGGGTGGCCTCTACGGTGGCTACGGCCCGGGTTACGGCTACGGCTACGCCCCGGTCGGTTACGGCGCCTACGATTACGGTTACGGCGGCGGCTGCTACACGGTCCCGCGCGTGCGCTGGACGCCCTACGGCTACCGCCGGGTGCTGGTCGAGCGCTGCTACTGATCGGATCGCCCGATCTGATTCGCGATCGGATTCTCGGAGGGGCCGCCGCGTGCGGCCCCTTTTTTCGTCGGCTGCCCGTCCGCGCCTCAGCGGCGGCGCTCGTCCCGACGCATCGGCATCGCGTCGATGGTCTCGAACAGCGCGTCGGCCCGAATCGGCGCCGTCTCTGTGCGCTTGGCCTCGCCGTCCTTGCCCACCAGCACCACGCGAAAGCCGTCTCCCGGCAGTCCGAGGGCCGCGCGCAGGCGCAGTGCCTCAGGCGTGTCGCCGAAGGCCTCGCGGATGACGAGATCGCGCTCCTTCATGCCGGCGCGGGCTTTCTCCAGCGCGCCGCGCTGGGCCGTGACGCGCGGATCGCCGGCCTCGGGCGCGGAGATCACCAGCACCCGCGACCTCCAGCGGTCGCGCGCCAGCGGGTTCTCGGCCGCCTGGGCCGCCGTGACGCCGAGCAGCATCGCCCCGATCATCCGCCATCCCCGTGCCATCCTGACCTCTCCCGTGCCGGTCCCCGTCCCGGGACAACGCGGGGAGGACACCCCGGACCCGTCGCCCGACCCGCGCGGAATTGTCATCGGCCGCTTCCGTCCCATCTGTCGGGGGATCTCCCGACCGGGCGCGGCCGCCGCGCACCCGTCGCCCATCGCGAAACGCTTCGCGAACCCCCGGAGGCCCCGCATGACCAACGTGAACCGCCGCATCGTCCTCGCCGCCCGTCCGCACGGTGAGCCGAACGCCTCGCATTTCCGGCTCGAAGAGGCGCGGATGCCGGTGGCGAAGGCGGGCGAGGTGCTGCTCGCCAACCACTATCTCTCCCTCGATCCCTACATGCGCGGACGCATGAGCGCGGCGAAATCCTACGCCGAGCCGGTGGCGATCGGCGACACCATGGTGGGCGCCACCGTGGCGGAGGTGATCGAGTCCCAGCATCCCGACTACCGTGTCGGCGAGACGGTGGTGGGCTTCGGCGGCTGGCAGGACTTCGCCGTCTCCGACGGCCGCGGCCTGCGCCGCCTCGATCCCGAGGCCGCCCCGGTCACCACCGCCCTCGGCATCCTCGGCATGCCCGGCATGACGGCCTATACGGGCCTCCTCAACATCGGGCAGCCCAAGACCGGGGAGACCGTGGTGGTGGCCGCCGCGACCGGACCGGTGGGCTCCCTCGTCGGACAGATCGCCAAGCGCAAAGGCGCCCGCGCGGTGGGCATCGCGGGCGGCCCCGAGAAATGCGCCTTCCTGCGTGACACCCTCGGCTTCGACGCGGCCGTCGACCACCGCGCCGAGGATTTCCCGGATGCGCTGGCCGCCGCCTGCCCCGACGGGATCGACGTCTATTTCGAGAATGTCGGCGGCGCGGTCTTCGACGCGGTGCTGCCGCTTCTGAACAACTTCGCCCGTATCCCGGTCTGCGGCCTCGTCTCCGGCTACAACGCCACCGAGCTGCCGCCCGGTCCCGACCGGGTGCCGGTGCTGATGCGCGCGATCCTGTCGAAGCGCCTGCACGTCCAGGGCTTCATCGTCTGGGACTTCGCCGCGCAGGAATCCGCGTTCCTGCAGGACGTCGGGGCCTGGCTGCGCGAGGGCCTCGTGGTCCATCGGGAAGACATCGTCGACGGTCTCAAGAAGGCCCCGGACGCCTTCGCGGGCCTGCTCCAGGGCCGGAATTTCGGCAAGCTCATCGTACGGATCCGCTGAGCGGAGAGCAGGGCGCTTCCCCCCAGGGGTGCCTTGCCGAAATGGCAGAACAAAGATAGAACATACGGGCGCCACGCTGCCCTGAGAGTCACGGGGACATCCCGCCGACCGCGATTGCCGCCGGGGGCCGAGAGGCCCATGACAGGGCGGCGTCCCGGTGGTTCGGGGTCGCAGCGCGCAGTGAGATCGATCGGTAGGAGAGAGCGGCATGGCCGGCAGCGTGAACAAGGTGATCCTGGTGGGCAATCTCGGGCGCGACCCCGAGACACGGCGCCTCGCCTCCGGTGATCCCGTGGTCAACCTGCGCATCGCCACATCGGAGTCCTGGAAGGACAAGATGTCGGGCGAGCGCAAGGAGAAGACCGAGTGGCACTCGGTGGTGATCTACAACGAGAATCTTGCCCGCGTGGCGGAGCAGTACCTGCGCAAGGGCTCGAAGGTCTACATCGAGGGCCAGCTCCAGACGCGCAAATGGGCGGACCAGTCCGGCGCCGAGAAGTACACCACCGAGGTGGTGCTCCAGCGCTTCCGTGGCGAGCTGACTCTTCTCGACGGCCGCAGCGGCGGCGGTGAGATGGGCATGGACGAGGAAAGCGGCGGCCAGATCAGCCGTGGCGGCGATTTCGGCGGCGGTGGCGGTGGCGGCGGACGCGGCGGCGACCGCGGCGGGGAATACGGCGGCGGCCGCTCCTCCGGCGGCGGCGAGCGCCGGCCCGCTTCGGGCGGCGGCGGCGGCGGCGGCGGCGGTGGCGGCGGTTCCAAGCCGAACTTCGACCTCGACGACGACATCCCGTTCTAGGGTCGACGCCAGGGCCGATGACCGAGCGGGACGCCAGGTCCCGACGGTCATCGGCACGGCTCCGGGATCAAATCGCCGCCCCGTTCGTCTCCTGTAAAGGCCAAGCTCGCCGCGACCTTCCGCGCGCAGGGCTGCGGCCCGGCAGGCAGGGGTTCCCGTGAGCATCGGACTGATCGCGCTTCTGGATGACGTCGCGGGCCTCGCCAAGGTGGCGGCGGCCTCCCTCGACGATGTCGCGGCCCAGGCAGGCCGCGCCGGCGTGAAGGCGGCCGGCGTCGTCATCGACGATGCCGCCGTGACGCCCCGCTACGTGGTGGGCTTCGCCGCCGAGCGCGAATTGCCCATCGTCGGCCGCATCGCCCTGGGGTCCCTGCGCAACAAGCTGCTGTTCCTGCTGCCCGCCGCCCTGGCGCTCGGCGCCTTCGCGCCTTGGGCGATCACGCCCCTGCTGATGCTCGGCGGCGCCTATCTCTCCTACGAGGGCACCGAGAAGGTCTACGAGGCCCTGTTCCCGCATTTGGCCCATGCCCACGAGGCGAAGCGCGACGAGGCCGCCGGCGACGCCCGGGCCCTGGAGGACCGGAAGGTCTCGAGCGCGATCAAGACGGACTTCATCCTCTCCGCCGAGATCATGGCGATCACCCTCGCGGCCCTGCCCGAGGGCTCCCTCTGGATGAAGGCGACGGTCCTGGCCGTCGTCGCAGTGGGGATCACGATCGCGGTCTATGGCGGCGTCGCCCTGATCGTGAAGGCGGACGATGCCGGGGTCGCGATGGCCGCCAACGGGTCGCGCTCGGCCTTCGGCAGCCTCGTGCGCGGTGTCGGCCGCGCCCTGGTCAAGGGCATGCCGGGCTTTCTCAAGATCCTGGCCATCGTCGGCACCGCGGCGATGATCTGGGTCGGCGGCGGCATCCTGGTGCACGGCCTCGAGGGCTACGGCCTGCCCCAGATCGGCCACGCCATCCACGCCGCGGCGGCCGGGGCGGCGGGCGTCGCAGGTCCTCTCGCCGGAACGGTCGAATGGCTCGTCACCGCGGCGGGCTCCGGCCTCGTCGGTCTCGTGATCGGCGCAGCCCTGATCCCGGTGACGAGCTTCGTCCTGGCGCCGGCCTGGAACAGCCTGGCCCGGCTGCGGACCAGGGCCGTCTAAGTCAGCCCGCCCGAGGTCTCGGAGGCGCCGCGCAGGTGGGCGATGTGCCGGACGGCGAGTTCGTAGCCGTGTGTGCCGAAGCCCGCCATCACGGCGGTCGCGGCGAGCGAGACGTAGGAATGTTGGCGGAAGGCTTCGCGCCGATGCACGTTCGAGATGTGGCACTCGATGATCGGCACCTCGCAGGCGTTCAGGGCATCGAGGATGGCGATCGAGGTGTGCGTGTAGGCGCCCGGATTGATCACGATGCCGGCCGAGCCCACGCGATAGGCCTGGATCCAGTCGATGAGCTGGTGCTCGGCATTGCTCTGGTGAAAGGCGACGGCGAGACCGAAGTCCGCGGCCAGGGTCCGGCACCGGGCTTCCACGTCCGCCAGCGTCGCGTGCCCGTAGATGTGGGGCTCGCGCTGGCCGAGCAGATTGAGGTTCGGGCCGTTCAGGATCAGGATCGTGTCGTTCATGAGCGCCAGTCTTAAGGCGGGTGGGCGGGCCCGGAAAGGGTTCTGTCGCGCCCGGAGCGCCGCGCTTGCGGTCGCGGCCAATGCGGGCCATGCCGGGCGGGGAGGGGTGTCCACCGCCATATCCGCACAGGAGGAAGTCTCATGAACGAGCCCGTCGTCATCGCCGTCGCGATCACCGGCTCGGTGCCCCGCAAATCCGATAATCCGGCGCTGCCGGTCACGGTGGCCGAGCAGATCGCCTCGACGCAGGCCGCCTACGAGGCCGGGGCCACTCTCGCCCATATCCACGTGCGCAACGACGACGAGACGCCGTCCTCGGATCCCGATCGCTTTGCCGCCGTCCAGGCGGGCTTGCGCCGGCACTGCCCCGACATGGTGGTTCAGTTCTCCACCGGCGGACGCGGGCGCGACCCCGCGAGCCGAGGCCTGTCCCTGCAGCATCGTCCCGACATGGCCTCGCTGTCCACGGGGTCGGTGAACTTCCCGACCATCGTCTACGAGAACCACGCAACCCTGGTGACGGACCTCGCGGGTCAGATGAAGCAGTTCGGCGTGCGCCCCGAGATCGAGATCTTCGACCTGTCGCATCTCCACGGCGCCCTGCGCCTCGTGGAGGCCGGGCTGATCGATGACAGGCCCCACGTGCAGTTCGTCGTGGGTGTGAAGAACGCCATGCCGGCGGACCCGCGCCTCCTCGACCTCATGCTTGGCGAGATGCGCCGCATCCTGCCCCGGGCGACCTGGACGGCGGCCGGGATCGGGCGGCACCAGGCGGAGGTGATGGACTGGGCACTCGCCCGGGGCGCGCAGGCGGTACGAACCGGCCTCGAGGACAACATCCGGATCACCCGGGAACGCCTCGCCAGCGGAAATGCCGAACTCGTCGCCCTGGCGGCGGAGACGGTGCGGCGGCACGGCCGCGGGATCGCCACGCCGGCGGAAGCCCGTGCGATCCTGGGCCTGACGCAGGCTTAGAACGCCGAGAGGCCCGTCGCGTGTGTTGCGCGACGGGCCTCTTAGCGTTTGTGTTTGGTTGCGGGGACAGGATTTGAACCTGTG
>NZ_PDHT01000079.1:0-6169 GCF_002917135.1 Methylobacterium sp. V23 | reverse complement strand
CCCTGATCCATGCCTGCCGCGACCCTGAGGGTTTGCTGCCCCTGCGACGTGCCGCTAGAGAGACAGTACTACGTCACTTCGATCGCGACCGCGTATGCCGGCCTGCCTGGCTGCAGGCCATCCGCGACGTCCAGCCAACGCTCGCGAGATAAGACTTATACCAAACCTCGCTGAGCAGGACTCACGCGGGGTAACATCGACATTTGGCTCGTGATTCTGTCCTTAGGTTTGGAGCCTGAGGAGGATGCGATGACTGCTCCGGTGCGTCGCTGCATCGGACTTTGATGCGCAAGCCTTGCGCGCTCTCTGGCCAAGGGTTCACGTGATTCGGACCAGACCCGCCGCCCGCTGGCGCTGTCCGTGATCGCCGCGGGGGGGCTTGCGCTCGGAGGCGGCCGCGATCGGCGGGGTCGGATCGCAGACGGTGCGTGACTTTCGTCGTGGCCTTCAACGCCCACGGCCTGGACGGGTTGATCGACGGCAAGGCCCCCGGTGCCCGCCGCCGCCTGAATGCTGAGCAGCGCGAGGCTCTCAGGGCCCTGGTCGAACAGGAGCCGACGCCCGCAGCTCACGGGGTGGTGCGCTGGCGCTTGTGCGATCTGGCGCAGATCCCGTGTGAGGATCACGGCGTGTCGGTCGCCGAGCAGACCTTGAGCCGGGTCTTGCGGGCGATGGGTTACCGCAAACTCTCGGCTCGCCCGCGCCATCACGCCAGGACCCAGATGCCGCGGCGGCTTTTAAAAAGACTTTCCCGGCCGTCTGGCGCAGATCACGCACGCCGTCGGCGGCAAGCCCGTAGAAATCTGGTTTTGCGACGAGGCCCGTGTTGGCCAGAAGAACACGCTCACCCGGCGTTGGGCCGCACGCGGGACGCGACCCTCGGCCCCCAAGGATCAGCGCACGCAGTCAGCCTATATCTTCGGAGCAATCTGCCCGGCCCGAGGCGTGGGCGCGGGCCTGGTCATGCCCCACCGCACCACCGAAGCCATGGCCCATCACCTCGAAGAGATCTCCGCAATCGTCGCGCCCGGCGCCCACGCCGCGCTCCTGCTCGATCAGGCCGGCTGGAACACCACCAGGAAGCTGCCCGTACCTGATGATGACTATGCCCAACATCATCCCAAATTTCTGTCGCCCCGGCAAAGCCGAGTTCGTTATGATCCTGCTCCGACTCCTCGAGCTCGGCGCTCGCATTCGTAAGAGGGCTGTCGGGCTCCGTCGCACCTTTGCCGCTTGCCTGTTCGGAGGCCGACCTGTTGCACCACCTCACAACCTCGCTCGTCTCGTCTCCGGCCTGAGCGACTGGGCTGAAACGTTCCACCGAACTCGCTCCCGTCCCTCTGGCGCCGACAGAACGCTGTCGGCGGACAGGCGCTAAGACAAACACACGTGCCTGCTCAACATCAACCCAAAACAGACCTCCTGCAAAAGCCGGATGAAATATATGGGTTAAATTCCACCGAGTGCCAGGTTAGCCAGAGCAGTTCGTCGACATGGCAATGATTTGAAGGAACGGGTATAGGCCTCGTTTCGGTTACGGATGACGAGCACCTGCTCGGCGCCGGACTAGCTTCTACGCATGGTGCGTTGCACATTTCGTCAGCCCCAACTTCAACTCGTTTGAGATCAAGCCAAGGGTCCCACCCTCGCTGGCGCCTGACGGGTCGACGAGTCAGCGCCTGCTTTGTCCTGCGGTCTTATAGGAAGGCGAAATCGTCGGCCACGAGCGCTGCCTTGGTCAGTCCCTGCAGGTACAGTATGTCCGTGCCCGCCTGGATCTGCACACCCATGAACGCTGCGCCTTGCACTGTGCCGGTGTAGTCCACGGCCGCTGCCTGCACCTGCGCAAAGCTGGTGAACTGTCCGTGCCACTCGATCACGTCCACCACACCCGCACCGGCTGTGAAGTCGGTGATCAGGTCCGTGCCGGAACCAGGGCGGAACACGAAGGTGTCAGCTCCCGCTCGACCACTCAGAACGTCATTGCCGCCCCCGCCATCCAGCACGTTGCTGCCCGTCGTGCCGCTGAGCGTATCATTGAAGGCGGTGCCAATGATGCCTTCGAACCCAGCCTGGATAGTGTCGAGAGCTGCTTCACCTGTCCGGCTTGTAAAGTTGGCCAGATCAAGCGTGATGCCACCTGTGGCCGAGGCGTAGCTGATCAGGTCGAAACCGGCTTGTCCGTTCAGGTTGTCGGCACCGGCCCCACCTTCGATGGTGTCGTTGCCGTCGCCACCTGTCAGGGTGTCAGCACCGTCTCGCCCGAACAAGTAGTCGTTGCCAGCATTACCGTTGATGAAGTCACCCAGGTCTGTCCCCCGGATGACGTCGGCGTAAGCGGAGCCGCTCACCCGCTCAATGCTGGTGAGCACGTCACCACGTGCATCGCCGTAAGCACTGGTCCAGGCCGCATCAGTCATGTCCAACCCGATGCCGGAGGTGGCGCTGCCGTAGTCAGCCGTATCGGTGCCAGCTCCGCCGATGAGCTGGTCGGCACCGGCTCCGCCGACCAGTAGGTCGGCACCGTTGCCGCCGTCCAGCGTGTCGTTGCCAGCAGCGCCCATCAGTGTGTCGTTGCCGTCCAGGCCAAGGATTCGCGCTTCCTCACCGGGTGTGGGCGCCGTCAAGGTGTCGGCTGCGGAGGTGCCGGTTAGGCTGACGAATTGGTTATCGACTGTGACCGTCAGTGTCTTCTCGTAGCTTGCCCCAGCTGCGTCCGTGACTCTAAGCGCCACATCGTGAGTCCGCGCAGCTTCGTAATCGAGCACGGCCCCGCTCACCACCACGAGCTTGTTGCCGCTTACCGCAAACAAGTTCGAGGGTGCGGCCAACGCAAAGACGAACGTGTCGCCCTGGTCCGGGTCGCTGGCCAAGAGCGTTCCTACCACGGTACCTGCAGACGCATTTTCGACGACGGCTGCGCCCGAGAGTGCGATGTCAGTTGGCGCGCGGTTCAAGCCCTGAAGCGCCATAGCACCATCGGAGAAGATGAGCGTCTCGACCCCGCTCAGCACGTCAGCGCCATCAAGTGCAGCGGTCCTAAGGTCCTGTACCAGGTAGCTGCCGTCCACGCGCAAAGTGACGCTGTAGTTCGCCCTCAGCCCCGCATAGGCGACGGCGTCCGAGCCCAGCCCACCCTCCAGCGTGTCGTTGCCAGCCCCACCCACAAGCGTATCGTCCCCGGACCCGCCCAGCAGAACGTCATCGCCCTGCCCGCCAAGCAGCGAGTCATTGCCCTCACCACCGTCGAGGCGGTCTGTGTCGGCTCCACCATCCAGCGTGTCGTTGTCCCCGCCTCCAAGCAGCGTGTCGTTGCCGCCGTTGCCGTTCAACGCATCTCCGAACACTCCGCCAACGATGTTGTCTGCCCCTGAACCGCCCCGGAAGCCAAGCCGCTCAATGCTGGTGACGAGCGTGCCGTCGCCCATGTTCTGGGTAGTGCTGAGGCCTAGGTTGAGGCTGAGGCCGATCGACAGGTTGGTACGGCTGATGAAGGCGTAGTCTGTGCCGTCGCCGCCCTCGATCGTGTCCGGGCCCTGGTTGAAGTAGCTGTAAAACTCGTCGTCGCCAGCCCCACCACGCAGGGTGTCCTGCCCTTCGGACCCGAACAAGGTATCGTTACCATCCCCGCCAAGCAGGAGATCGTTGCCGAGCTGACCTTCGAGGCGGTCGTTCCCTACGCCGCCGTCGAGTGTGTCGTCACCGTCTCCGCCTAGGATCGTGTCGTCACCTGCCCCACCCACGAGGCTGTCGAGCCCTGCGCCGCCGTCGATACTGTCGTTGCCGCCGGCGCCAGTGAGGCTGTCGTTCCCGCCGAAGCCTAACAGCTTCCAATCTTCCGAGTTCGTGGCCGTGAACACGTCGCCTCCAGCCGTCCCGATGTAGTCGGTCTGCTCGACAACATCGGTGACTTGGATCGTGAAAGCCGCCTCGCTGAACAATCCAACCTTGTCGGTCGCCCGAACCTTGATGGTGTGACTTGTGTCTTTCTCGTAGTTTAGCAAGGTTCCGTCGGCGACGCTGACCACGCCCGTGGCAGCATCGATGGCGAAACGCCCGCCAGCGTTGTCGATGAGCGTATAGGTGAGGACATCGCTGACGTTCGAGTCGGCTGCAAACGCCGTGAGACCGACGCGCGTGCCAGCCACAGAGTTCTCGGCCACCTGATTGAGACCTGCATCAGCGTCGCTGATCGCGTCTGGCGCACGGTTCGGGCCCGTTAGATAGACGGTAGCGTCCGAGAAGAGCATCGTCTCGGCGTTGAGCACCACGTCGGTGCCGTCTGGGCTGCCGGTGCGCAGGTCTTGCACCCGGAAACCACCCTCCGCGCGGCTCGTGATCGCGTAATTAGCGCGCAAGCCTGAGAACGCGACGGCGTCAAAGCCGAGCCCGCCATCGATGCTGTCATCGCCCGCCCCACCAGCCAGAGCATCGTCTCCAGCCCCGCCAAGCAGCGTGTCGGCGCCCGCTCCCCCGAGAAGCGAGTCGTTGTTGGCTCCGCCGTCCAAACGGTCGTTGTCGGCCCCACCATCAAGCGTGTCGTTGCCGTCGCCTCCCAACAACGTGTCGTTGCCGCCCCGCCCATCGAGGAAGTCGTCGCCAGCGTTCCCAACCAGCCGGTTGGCATCACCTGTGGCCAGGATGACATCCGCATAGCTCGTGCCGATCACCCACTCAATCGACGTCAACACGTCACGTGCTGCATCGCCGTAAGCGCCCGCCCAGGTCGGGCTGAGCATATCGAGGCCAATGCCAAAAGCGGCCGTTCCGTAGTCGGCCGTGTCTGTGCCAGCGCCGCCGACGAGCGTATCGGCGCCTGCGCCCCCGATCAGAGTATCGGCGCCAGCACCCCCGTCGAGATAATCGTTGCCGGCGCTGCCGTCGATCCAATCGTTGCCCAAACCACCATCTACTGTGTCCGCGCCGATCGTCGTGGTCGGCTGGCCCGCCACCGTCTGGGTTCGTGTGATCACGTCCGCATCAGGGGTTCCGGTGACGAGGTCGCCAGGCTGGGCCGAGCCGAACCCCTTCACCTGGATGGTGAAGCTTTTGTCCAGGGTGAGGCCGCTGAAGTCAGTAGCCCGCAGGCCGACCACGAAACTGGCGTCATCCAGGAAACTGGAAACAACGAGCTTGTCACCGGAGAGCGCGAAGCGCCCGCCAGCCGAGTTGACCAGAGTTAGACTGGTCGTGTCGCCTAGATCCGGATCGTGCGCGGAGAGGCTTCCAACGATGGTTCCCGCCTCGGCGGTCGCGGCAACTTCGGTGTTGGACAGGTTGAGCGCGTCTGGCGCTTCGTTGAGGTTAGCAACGCCGATCGTGAGCCATCTGGTTACGCTCAGCCCGACTTCGTTGGTGGCACACACCTGTACCTGGTGCGAGCTGGCTCTCTCGTAGTCGAGCGCGCCCGTCACCACGAGTTGCCGACCCGCAATGGCAAAGCGTCCACCAGCATCACTCAGGAGCGTGTAGCTGAGCGCCGCTGTCGAGTCCGGATCGATCCCAATCAAGGTCGCTGCAACCGAGCCGATCGCAGTATTTTCAGCCACTGAGGTTTCTGACAGCATCACATCCGTGGGTGCCTGCGCAGGCGCAAGCGAACCCAACACGAAGTCGCGCTCGCCAAGCAGGCTCACCTTCGTGCCCTGGAGCGTAATGGTGTGCCCATCCTTGGTGATCACCGCAGACTCGATGCCGTCCGCATCCTTGGTTGCGGTTATCGCCGCACGCACGGCATCATAGGTAGTGAGCCCCAGCCGTCGCAGATCAAGCCGGTCCTCACCCGGACGAAACGCCAGGATCAGGTCGCTCTCTGCTCCGTCCAGTGCGCTGAACACGAACACGTCTGCGCCACCGTTGCCGCTCAGCGTGTCGTTGCCCGCCCCACCCCAGAGCACGTCGTTGCCATCGCCACCCATCAGCGCGTCGTTGCCCGCACCGCCCTTGAGCGTGTCCGCGCCCGCACCACCGTCCAGGGTGTCGTTGCCGGCCCCACCGATGGTCAGCCCATCTACCGGCTGACCCAAGCTCTGGAAGTTGCCCGTACCGGTGTAGATCACCCCTTCCACGTTGCCCGGCGGGTTGTAGGTGCCCCGGTCGGTCAGGACCGTGTCAAAGCCCGCGTTGACGCGCTCGAACACGGCCGAGTCGGCCGCATCGATGACGTAGA
>NZ_PDHT01000078.1:0-6365 GCF_002917135.1 Methylobacterium sp. V23 | reverse complement strand
GCTCAGCCGCTCAAGATCGATACGACCCATCCCACGAGGGAATCAGCGAAACCCAACCCGCGCAAGGGGGTGGGTAATTACCGGCGCACGGTATTTACACTTGAAGAGGACTTCGCGCGGCGCGAGCCATGTATGCGTAATCATTGGTTGCTCCCCGCTAGAGCCTGAACATTTTCTGCCGTGAATACACAGCTCTAGCAAATTCATTCGCCGTGACCTAAAATCGGCTCGGCACTGCTGCCGAACATGCTCATTACTTTCAGTTAGTGGCGCGCGGTGTAGCCCCCATGCCGAGCCTCTGCTTCACCGCAACATGCGAATTGCTTTTGTTTGATGTAAGGCATCCACCTCACGGCGTTGCGAGGGAGATCAGCATCAGCCCGGCGTGGCCGGCGTTTGAGATTCCCCCAGACAGGGCCAACCGCTTGGCTTCCTGGCGCGATACAAGTACCACTTCGATGTCCTCGGTTGGCTCCGGATCTGACAAGCCAGCGATAACGCACGTCGCCCGAATGAGGTGCAAGCGGTTGGCATAGCGAGCCGGATCGACGCTGAGGGTGGCGAGATGGGCTAGCGTCCCGCCGGAGTACCCAGTTTCTTCCTGGAGCTCGCGCGCACCAACTGCCACGGCGTCCGTATCATGGAGGTCCATCACGCCTCCTGGAAGCTCCAGGCTCAGACCCTGAAGTCCATGTCGGTATTGCCGGACCAGGATGACCCGATCCGCCGCGTCCGTGGCGAACACGTGAACGAAATCGGGGAATTCGAGAATGTAGTAGGGCGCTACCGCCACTCCATTGGGAGTTGAGCAGTAGTCCGCTCTGACGCTGATCCAGCGATCCTGGAGCACGTGGACCGACCGGTGAGTCGTCCAGCTCTTAACACCAGCCATCGCCGATCCTCTTATGTCGTCAAGTGTCAGCGCCGGGCGGCGGGACTGATACCCGAAAAAATCTGGAAACCACCTATGGACCTCTCGCCCATCGGCGAAGCCGTGCTCATTGCTCATGAGGGGCGGTGTCTGAAGTTTTACAAGGATGGAACGGGCATGTAGACCATTGGTGTCGGTCACATCTCTCCAGCCGGCACTCCGCTAGTCACTACCAGCCTGACGATCACCTCGGCGCACCTTGTGGACCGCGGTCGCGCAGTGATGAGGTTAAGGTTCGGCCGGGTCGGCTGACGCCGCATCTCCGGCCTATCCATGATCAGCCCCGACCGCATTCGCCGCACAGGGCTTTTTTCACGTTTGTACTCACCGTGCGTGAGCGTCTGACAGCACGATTTCCCGCAGGATTATGCTCACACGAAGCGTCGCAAAACGAACCTTTCCATGAGGAATCCTAACCAGACACTGCCCACCCCCCAGCCGATCACGTATGTATAATCAACAGTCACTCCTAGCTGAGGATTATAGGCAAGCCTTACCCACTCGACGATTTGGACAATTGGACTCCACTTCATGATGCTGTACAACTCCTCGGGAAGCATGTTGGGTAGAAAAAATACGCCGGATGTCATATACAGCACCACGGTTATAATGATGTAACCCCAAAGCCATCCCGGGAAGACCGTCATTATAGCCATGTTGATGGCTCCTATCCCAAGACCCAAAAGTAAAGCGATTAAATAGCCCCCAATAGCCATCGCCGGGATCTCCGGAGTAGGATCGACCCCTATTACGAGAAAAATAGCGACAATAATGATTAAACCATGAAAGCCTTTAATAGTTTCGACGAGAAACCTTGCCGCCATTATATCAAACGCTTTTACCTGCGGGTAATACATGAGGGGTCGGTTTACTAACATAGCTTTCATCGCTTCGCGTGAAGTATATTGAAAAACCAAGACTGGAACCGCGCCAGTTGCTACAAACAATATTGCATCATTCCCCATCGGCGACGGCATGCCCCTGAAGACCATGATCGCGACCATCAAAAAAATATGCGCAACAGGCCAGAGAACGACGACAACATAACCCCAGTACGATCCTCCGAAGCGGGTACGCATGTCACGAAGCATCAAAGCTCGAATGACATTTGCGTACACTTCAAATTCGCTTCGTCGAACGGTCGTTTCGGAGGCAGGTGGCAGCATGCTCAATCTCGCTATTAAGGCCGATAGCAGGCTATTATGAAGCCTTGTGGTCAAAAGTGCGATCGCGGATCCGCCACGGAATACTGCGATCAGATGCGGAACGCTACAATCAAACGATCGGTTGTATCCGGTTCGTGGCACCTGAACTTTGCTGGCGGTTGCAACGCCACACACGCCTGCAAAATTCCCACTCACCGTTTTCAAGCGAGGATAGTCTTATATTGACAAATAACTGCTGGACGGGGAATAGCGAATTAGGATCGAACCGACTAGTTGACGAGCTTAAGAAGCCGTCGCAAGGCGAACTTCCTTCGGGACAAAGCTCGAGCTTCATACCGGTCTAATTGTTCAACCTGAACAGAAGTCTGTGTCAAGAAATCGAGCAGAACGCTCTGCCCGGCCTCAGCTTTAGACGACGTATGTTCTGCGCTGCTCCGCAGAAGTTTAATTTTGAATGCCTGTACTCGTTGTAAATCGATATGTGCCTCAGCAGCACTACGAGCTGCCTCCAAAACGTGGCTAGCGTTGCCGTAGCTGCTGGCGATAAGCTCCGCCAGTTGCTCGATCTCCGCTTCCATTTTTGCATTAAGATCGGGGCTTGAGAGGCCGTGCTTGAGGGCGTTCTGTTTCGATTGCGCCTTGCCTATGGGTGTTCGGGGGCCTGTGCTCTTCGCAGAGTTGCGCCGATTGGCATGACTGGCACGCTCAGACGTCATCACAGCCTCTAAGTTCGAAGAGTATGGCTCACTGCTCGCCGGTACGCTCGATGTCAAACACGTCCGCGGCAACTTTCCGGGCAAGCTGCCCAAATCCTTCTCGCTTACGCTCGATCTCCCGGAGAAGGGCATCTCGACGTTGATCAGCGAGCAAAGCCATTCGATCGATGCGTTCGACGGAGGGCAAATTCAACAGGAAGCCGTGCGCAGCGACGTTTTCTGCCGTGAGACCACGCTCGCGTAGGAGGCCATCGACTTGTGCCTGCTGCTCTACATCTCCAGCCATCCAGCCTGCCGCCAAGCTATTAGCCGACGGGGTCATGAACTGGTTCAACCCCATGGGATCCGCGTTCTGAAGGGCAGGGCGGATCAAATCCTCGGCTGCCTGTAGTTGAGCTTGAACCAGAATCTGCCTCCGCCAACACCGGATCCGATTGGCCTCCCGGATCAAGTCGGTGATGTTCTTCACCCAGATTGCCTCGATGACGTCAGCGGGGCGGATTTGATGAACGATACTGCGCAGAAGCGTTTCGTACTGGTCCGGGTCTTCGCCCGGCAGCAGGGGTCGGTCGCTGAACAGAAAGTCGAGGTGAGCGGGAACGGCTGGAAGGACGTCTCCTGAGGCCGGCGCATCCACTTGGCTCAGGCGGTTCAGTTTTGCCTTCGTTGTCGCTCGGTTCGCCATCTGATCCACCGCTTCTGACACAACCTCCCTATCCGAAAGTATGCCCCGCGGACAAAGGCGCTCAGCGAGATTGGTTGCGGCGTCCACCACAATTGGAGCTGAGCCATGTGCTTCGGCCTCTTCGCTCCCGGCTTCGGGCCCAGCAAACCGGCGAGACCGTGGATGCTCTTCGCGAAGGACGACTGTTCCATCAATCTTACGCTTGATAGCAGAAGCCCGTGATCCGGGTAGCGGGCGCTTGATGACCCCCGCACCCAGATGCCGGAGCTTTTGTCGCTTCGCCTCGGCTGCTCGAGCGTGATCATTTCGCGTCTTCTCACGCCCACACGCCTCATGCGCTGGCCCAAGGTTCTGGATCTCGTCCGACCCACCGAGTTCAAGGGCCCGGATGTGTTCGACGATCCAGCGGTCCCGCACACCGTCAATGCGACAACCACAGACCACGCACGTCCCGCCCGTGCGCTCCCAAGCCTGAAGCCGACGGCGATTCGACAAAGAACCGCGTCGCGTTGTGCCAACGTCTTCAAGCGCGACGTACGGCATCAGAGCGCTCACTTCTGAGAGTCGGACGGTCAGCAAGTGCCTTCAGAGCCTGATAGGAAAGGTGCTCCCAATCGCACAAAAGTTGCTCGTATCGTTCGATCAACGTTCTGAGCTGCTCATCCTCTTCATGGCTTATGAGCCTCACCTGTAGACCGAGGGAAGCCACGGTCGGACGTGCAGGATCAGCCGCGCGCTGGCGCGGTTTCTTGTGGGGCATCGTGAGCCTCCGGCTGAGATCAAAAATTGTGATAAAATCGTCTGGCCGATATAAGGGGCCGTTCAATGCATTGAGCTCAGGCGCTGATTCTACTCATCTCGATGAACCTGCTTCGAATGGGGAGCTGGCGATCCGGCCAGTAGAAATAGAACGTAGACGAGAGTTGCGGTCCGTCCGCCACAAAGGATGTTGTTGTGATGCTGCATCCGATGCAGAGGCAGTATTTTCCAGGCGCGCTCCCGGAAGCGTCGCCCATGATTTGGTGGCGACCGACAATTCACTCCTGCCTACAACGAAACAGCTTCGCTGACGTTCGGTGGATTGGCGAAGGGCTTTCGCTGCTGCCCAGGTCCCTCGAAGTGCAGCGGAGATACACGTACGCCAAGTCTCGCCAGTCGCTAGGCGCCTTGCGTTCGCAGCCACGGCAGCTAATCGCATGATGGCACGTCGATCGTAAGTTCCGGAGACGATCAGCGGACAATCACGCGCTACCGCTTGTGCGCGATGGAAAGCCAGCTTAGCGAACGCCGTAGCTTGAAGGTGAAATCGTCGTTCCTTGGGCGGCGTTTGCTCTCGATCAACACGTAAACTTAGAAGCGCAGAAAACCACGAGATTGATCGATGGGATGACATCAACGCCTCCTAAACCTAATACCCTGAGTATCACCAATTGAGCGCTGGCTCAATACCTGAGGCATCATTTAAGCCCTGAGGAACCGATTAAATGCACATGCTGACTAGCGAAATGGTGCGAGCGGCGCGTGCTCTCATAAGGTGGGAGCAGAAGGATCTAGCTCTCGCTTCAGGCGTATCGTTGCCAACCATCAAACGGCTCGAGGCAAAGCCTGGCGATCTCGGCGCTCATGGGCCAACCATATCGGCTTTACGGCAAGCGCTCGAAGTCGCCGGTATTGAGTTCATCCCTGAAAATGGAGGAGGGGCCGGCGTTCGATTTCGTCAAAAGCGCGAAGTGGCGGAACAGCACTCGAATACAAATTGAACTCTGGGTAGCTGCGCTGATACGGCCGTATCAATCCAAGCTTAATTCAATCGGTCAAATAATACCTTCGGTAGCACAAGTCAATATAATTTCATATCTTTGGTATTGGTATTATCAATACGTCATCCGAAATATAAGCTTCGCCCTCAAACACTCGGCTGATAAATATTTGATCTCTAAGGGCGCTAAGTGGACCGTACTCTTTCTCGATTTTACTACATAACCGATCAATTCTCTCGCTTTCTTCCTCCCCCTCACGGCACTGTATGATGAAAGAAAGCCCCTGCCGACACGTGGCAGGCTCTAAGCGCCGGACACGGCGTTCGTAGGCCTTTCGACTAGTCACCGGCCTTGCTGCTCCTCAAGACGCGCAATGCGCCGGCTGAGCTCTTCGTCTCGCATCGCCTCAGTATGGACACCCACGAGCTTTGCAAGCTCGTTCGCTTCCTGAACAGTGATCGTGCCAACCGCTGCAGCTTGCAGGATGGCGTAGGTTGCTTTCGGAAGATCCTCAATCGTGCCGATCTCGGGCAGCATAAATCCCGAAGACCGCAACCGCCGGGCCGAGAGCTCTCCTAGACAGTACCGCATCATTCCAGAGTCACCGCCAAGCGCCATCTCGACAGCCTTATGCCTCAGCGCGCTCTCAGCTGCCTCCATGATATCCTCTGCACCAATTGAGTGGATACGGAGCACATCGTTCTGGCTCGAACGAGCAGATGGCGTTGAACGCCTCGATGTTGAACTGACTTTGTCGGACGACATTGCCGTCGCCACTCGCTTCGTGCGTAGCATCACACTCTCGGAATTGCTGTTTGCCCGGTGCTTAACGAGATGCGGGATCTAGCGCAGGTTCTGCACTGACGTCCAAGCTGGACGCGGCGTTGAGGAAACTTCCGCCCGCATCCTTTCGCCTCGCGGCAGCAAATGCAAGAACGAATCGGCAACATTTCAGCAATTTCCACTATGCTTTGAGAAAGCGACGATTAACCGGAAGCGAAATACGTTCGCCCCCACCTAGCCGTGAACACCAAATTCACATTTAGATTTTAGTAATTACCCACGCCATTGATGGCTGGTTTCAGGCGCCGAAGGTCTTGAGAATGG
>NZ_PDHT01000077.1:0-6464 GCF_002917135.1 Methylobacterium sp. V23 | reverse complement strand
GGCCAACCTCCATGCGGGTGACTTCGCCTTCCTGTAAACCAGGCGCCCTTGTGCGGCTGTCGTGTCTTCCCGACTGAAGCTCCCGACAGCCAAACTCATAACGGCAGCGATACGCGAGACATACAGTCGGGAGATTGTGCTGGCTTAATGGATAGTGAGAGTTCCTCCGCCTGAGATGTTCATCCGATGTCCAATGCTTGTTCGAGCCAGTCCAAGTGTTGATTCCAGCGGCCGATCGACAAGGTGATTCACGCTGCACATGGCCAAGGTGTTTCACTCCTGGGACGTGGATCAGAGCTGGCTGCTGCCGCCCTCGCTGCACGAATTAGTGCCGCGAGCGTGCATGGTGCACTCTGTGCAAGACACGCTGCAAGAGGTGCTCGACCCCTCCGCCATTCTGGACACCGAAAGGGAAGAGGGCCGCTCCCCGCCTTACCATCGGGTAGGATAGTGGCGCTCGTGCTCTACGGCTACCGCCGGGGTCTGCACTCCTCGTGTCAACTCGCCCGGGCCTGCGAGGAGCACGTCGACGTCATGGAGACGACGAGCCTGGAGCGGTCGGACTTCCGCATTATTGCGGATTTACGCAAGGGCCACCTCGTAGCCAGCTCGGCGGACGACCGCTTCCTCGTGCCTCTGGTGAATTAGGTCCTGGCTCATTTCGGGCGAGCAGCCGTGGGAGAGGTCTCGGCGGATGCTGGCTCTGCCAATGAGGCGAACTTGGTTGCACTCCAGGAGCTGGGCGCCATGGGACGATGTTCGGATAAAATTTTATACCAATCGCCGCACCCGAAGTCGTTACTCTATCGGGCTCCTGACCGAGCTCCGTTGGCAGATGTTTGAGCTGCTTCGTGCCGCAGGCGAACCACTGGACCTCGCCTGAGAGTTCGAGCCTGCGCCTGAGCACAACACAACTCTTCCGCCGCAACTGATGCACTTGACTGCCCGCTGCCAGATACGGGCTGTTTCACCGCAGGGTCACGCATCGGATCGCTATCCACGCCAATCAACCAGTTTCCCAGCTTCATCCTACTACTCTGGAATAAGGTCAGTGCTCAGGCCGCGCTTGCTTTAGACACCGTTCCAGACGCGCCGTAATCGCGTATCAGCCAGTGGTCCAATGAATTGCAACGTGCGATTAAGCGCTGCGTCCACGACTTCGTCGAGTTGTCTCGTTGAAAGGACGAAACAACGCTCCCAGGAGGAAAGCAAACTCCGCAGCTACAATCAGCACTAAACCGCGCCGCAGGCACCCTGCTGCCGAGAGATCGTAGATGACGCGATAGTAGATGATCTCTGCTGCTACTAGGGGCACAAAAAGCCAAAAGAGTCTAATACTGTAAAATCGCCCTAGCAAACCGCCAAGTACAATATTTAAGAACATGCCCTTCATGGAGGTCGCCTCAATTTGCGTGCTAGGTAAAAAAATGCACGAACATGTCATCGGAGTGGATCCGCACCAGCCCGACAAGAAACGAACACCCTTTGTTGTTGTATTGTGCTTAATACGCGTTCGTACGTCTGGTCAACTCGGTCCAGGCGGTACGTATTATGATGCGTACATCAAGCGTGAAGCTCTGATTTTCGATGTACCACAGATCCAATTCGATTCGACGACGCATATGCTCAATCGTCGGCGTTTCGCCGCGTGAGCCATTGATCTGCGCCCAGCCGGTCAGTCCGGGCTGCGCAGTAAACCGGTGCTCGTAACTCAGGATCTCGCGACCGTAGAACTCATCGTGGGCCACAGCGTGGGGGCGTGGGCCAACAAGAGACATGTCCCCCTTCAGCACATTGACCAATTGCGGCAACTCATCAAGGCTGGTTCGGCGAAGCACCCGCCCGATGGTTGTTATGCGCGCATCCATTCTGGAGGCTTGCTGAACGACAGCCCCGTCCTCCAGTACCCGCATCGTACGGAACTTGTAGATCCGGAACGTCTTTCCGTAACGACCTGTTCGAGTCTGGCGAAAAATAGGGTTCTTACGGTCTCCTACCCAGATCAGGACAGCTATGAGCAACAGTAGGGGGGCCAGCAGGAACAAAGCTAGCAGAGCGCTAGTAACATCAAGTCCCCGTTTGCTGATTCGTTGGGGCCGTACGCGCCCACGAGCTAACGGTGCCGCCAGGGCATCTATCTCGCTCTTCGGCAGGGGTGGGAGGATCGACTTCTCTGGCATCTTTGAGGCTGAAACCCACCCTACCAAATTTCTGCGCTGCCGGACCAACCGTATAGCCTTTCCCATATAATAAGCCAAGCCTCAAGTTGGTGAAGCTGAGCCAAGCATTCAAAAATACCGAAGCTCTTATAGGAGGAGCAGCCGCATTCGTACGAAACGGCGATAATTTCAGAACCGCTTCAAAATTCACAAATGCTGAGATTTTCCCAGGTTGCGCTAGAAGTGTCCAAATTAAACTTCGGGGTCCGCACTACGACACATCGCATTTCCGTGATGCAAACCATCACAACTTTGAACGGGTGATTGGGGTGAAGGGTTCCATTATTCCCCGTGGTGGAACTACGCAGGCACTAAATTATGATCTGATCTCGTGATCGCTTCCTTCGTCTTCTTTCAACTTCCGTCTATGCCCATTTCAGTTAGTGAGGGCCCTCTTTGATGTTAAGTATGAAACGGTTCTTTCCCTAATATAATTCAGACTTGATGTAAAGAGTTAGGCCTCTCTAAGTGGGTAGATTAGTGTGCGCTGCATTTTACGGAATTATTTTCGTTTAGCGTCAGCTTACAACCTGTTCGGCCGCCGTAACTGGTGGTGATGCGCCGCAAAAGGGCAGCGGGACCTCTGAAGCTTGTGGTGATGGTCCTTTGACTTGGAAGGCGCCGCAGGCTTGTAGTTGTGCAGTACTTAGGTGCTCCAAAGGCAGAGGCCTAAGACGGTTCCCCCTTAAGCATCTAAGTACCACTTCAAAAGTCACGTGGTACAGGTTTCGATGATGGAGCAGGCCCCGCCTAGCTTGCGGTTAGAGTGGTCAAAGAATGTAAGGGCGGCCTCGACTCGGGCATCGATGGTTGCGACCAGTTGGCAGTGGGTGACCTCGCAACAGAACCGGCGCCAAACCATCTGGGTCGGGTTCAGCCAAGGGCTGTAGGTCGGAAGGCCCAGCAGAATGAGGCGAGCAGCCGCGTCGCGCAGTACGGCCTCGACGGCGTCGTCCTCGTGCGTGTTTGCATTGTCCTGAGCGACTGACACGGTCCCTTGCTCGGGAGCCTGGCCATGAACCGTCTGGCAGGCATGCTCATAGGTTTTCATCCGGAGCGCTCGGTCACGACCGGTTGGCTTCGCAACCCCAACCTCTCACCCATACATCGGGTGAACATCCTTCGAGGCTTGGACAGCTAGAGAGCGCCGCGGATGGTGTGATCGAGCTGCTGAGGACATGGTGGACCGTCGTCGTCACGGCTCCCACACTCTTCACCCCACAAATGGTTTCGATCACCAGCACCGTCGTCAGCCTCGCCCAATCGCGCTGCGTGGCAAACCCGCTCGCCCGTCGCAGGCGAAGACGCGTTGACATACGAACGGAGTGTGCGTGTTGTCGAACGCGTCGGAGCAGGATTGCAGGTTGGTTCCACGAGCGAAGGCGTGCTCGGCAAATTCGCCTCGGTCCTCGTCGGGGATCATCGCCTGATCGATACCAAGCGTGAGCGGGCAGTTGGCTCCGCGTTGAGAGTGAGGCCAACGACCTGCTGTCGGCAGAAGAGCAGGTCCAGGATGATCAGGGAGTCGTCGAGCTGACCTCTTTTAATTGCGGCTTTCGTTAAGCGAGACTCGCGTGGGGTAGCCTGGATGTTCGTATTGAGATTCTCTCCTCGGGTTCAAAGGCTGTAGAGGATGCAATGGCTGCTCCGGTGCCGCTGCGCCCGGACTTCGATGTGCTGGCCCTGCGCGCCTTGGCCAAGGGGTCGCCAGATCCGGTGCAGACGCGTCGGCTGTTGGTGCTGTGGGCGATTTCGACGGGTAGCTCGGGTTCAGAGACGCCCCCTATCTGTGAGGTCGGGTTGCAGACGGTGCGCGACCCCTGGGGTCCATCCGCGCCTGAACGCCGAGCAGCGCGGGGTCCTGAAGGCGCTGGTTAAACCGGGGCTGACAACCGCCGCCCACGGCGTGGTGCGGTGGCAGTTGTGCCATCTGGCCTAGATCCTATGCGAGGATCACGGGGTGTCGGTCTGGCGAGCAGACCTTGAGCCGGGTCTTGTGGGGGGATGAGCTACCGCAACCTCTCCGCGCGTCCCCGCCCTCACACCCGAGTCCTTGAGGTCACGGCTCTTTTCGGAAAAACCTCGCCCACAGTCTGGCGTAGATCGCGCAGGCTCTCGGTGGCAAACCGGTAGAGGTCTGGCTCTGCGATGAGGCCCAGATCGGCCAGGCGAATACGCTCACTCGACATTCGCTCAGACGCGGCACGTGACTTTCAGCCCCAAGGATCAGCGCGTGGCCTCGGCTAACATCTTCGGCGCGATCGGCCCGGCACAGGACGTCGGCGCGGGCTTGGTCCTGATCGGCTGAACCACGTCAGCCATGGCCCATAATCTCGAAGAAATCTCCTTGACCGGGGCTCCCGGCGCTCACGCCGTACTCCTGTTCGATCAGGCCGGCTGGCAAATCGCCCGGAAGCTGTCCGCGCCTGATAACATCACCCTCGTGCACCTTCCAGCCCGCTCCCTGGAGCTTGATCCTGTGGTATTTCATGCTCGAAACTAGCTCAGCAACCGGATCTTCGAATGCTCTGCCGGTATACCCGACCACTGCTGCAACGCCCGAAACAGCTTATCGTCCAGCTGTGGCGCATCATGTCCATCAAACTGCGCCCTGGGGGCGCCTGAGTGCTAATCAATGAGAATTGATATCATTAACTCAAGCCCTCGAGAGTCGCAGCCTGCATGAAACTCGCTCTAGCTCGCTAAATGCGGAACGATAGTACCGGATTCCAACTTGAAGGGGAGTCTTCACGGAGGTTGCATGCCCTGCATGGATGGCACGCGCCTGTCTGCTTCAAGCAGAATGCAACACGCCATGTTCGCTCCAACAGTCTGCCAACTCATATCAATGGAGATGATGGACGAGCCGATCTTATCAGGGGCCCGAACCAGCCTGCGATAGTAGGCCGGTTGGTGGAGGTGATGCAGATATCTCGCTTTCCTAATCTCCCGAGGTGGTACTACGTCGATCTAAGAGTGATACCTAACCCACGAGAGTGACACAGCCGGGCTCCGAAACGTTCTATACCGACCATTCCCCAACTCTGAAAGCGAATGAAACTTAGGCTCTTTTTTGAGTCCTAACGTATGCGTATGACGCAAGGGATTCCAAATTGTAACGAGCGCAAACCCCTGCAATGATGTTGCCAAGCTGCTTAACTACAGGAATATTGTCGTAGTACGGGTGTCCATAGAATGCCCTTACGCGGACATCTTCGAAACCGAGGGGTAACAAATATCCGCGCATCTTTGTTTCACTAGCACGGCAATATGAGTAGTGAGCGGGAAACTTCGGGTAGCCTCGCTCGATTCGCTTCCGTCGAAAAAGCTTCACGATGCTGTGGGTTGTTTGCTCAGGCAGAATTTTATTTATAACAAAGGGGAACGAAAATAGCGTGGGATGCAAGTGAATGGCAACGCCTCCTGGAGCAAGTATGTTGAAGACGTTTCGATGAAACTTAATGCCATCGCGTACATGCTCTACGAGAAAGTGTGAGAAGACCAAATCATATTTTCCGTAGAAATCGTGCGCATCAGAGGTAACATCAAAGCAAGCAGTTTCATAGCCCTTTGGAACCTGACTGAGCAAAGCGGGATCAAGGTCGTTGACTGTATACGATGCAACTGTCGAAGGAAGTTCATCAAGAGCGAACATCGGCCAACGCCCAGCGCCCAGTTCTAGGACGCGAACATTCGGACGAGCCTCCATGAGTGCTCGGATCTCATTTTTGTAACCGTCTCTTGCCTGTTGATGGTGCATCTGCACTGGTACGCTCATCTTATTGAATCCTTAAACTTGTCGCGCGGCTACGTCTCAGATCAGGGTCGCAGCACTGTACACTAGCACACTGCGATAAACGAACCAAAAATCCGAAATCCTCAGATCAAGGAAATCGAAGGCATCGGTTACGGAGTGATAAAGGGCGTTGAACCAGAATGTAGAGACATCTCTAATCTAGAATCTTCACCAGCTCCGCCCAATGCTGGGCTACTCTCGTTAAACAGGGCGCACCCTGCAACTCGTACCATGGGCGCGAGGCTGGTTTCGCTATGCCCTGAGTGGTTGGGCAGCTGCGGTGTCCATCTAGGTACCGCGTCATTCGCCGGCTCCGCCCGATCTCACAAGCACCAGTGCCAATGGACACTCCTCTCAATTTCCAAACACGTGGCCGCCGATGATCCGCAGACCCACGGGGCTGCCGGCGGCGAAGCGGTTGGTGTCGGCGGCCTCCACCACCACGGTCC
>NZ_PDHT01000076.1:0-6838 GCF_002917135.1 Methylobacterium sp. V23 | reverse complement strand
ACTGCCGAGCATGGCGCGAACGATGGAAGGGTCATGCAGCCCTCGTGCGCCCTTCAGCTTTCGGCACAGCGTCCTCGCTGCGATAGCTGATCCGGCCGAGACCAATGGACTTCGCCAGGGTAGAGCGCTTCTCAGCGTAGGACGGGGCGACCATCGGATAGTCGGCCGGAAGGCCATAGCGTTGCCGGTATCCTTGCGGATCAAAGCCATGGGCAGTCAGATGGCGCTTCAAGGTTTTATAGGTCTTGCCATCCAAGAAGCTGACGATGCCGTCCGGCATCACGGATTTGCGGATCTGGGCCGCCGTCGGCTTCTCGATCTCGGCTTCCGGAGCAGCTTGGACGGTCCCATTGGCAAGCCCCACAAGAGCGGCATGGATGCCTTTGATCAGGGCTGGCAGTTCGGAAGTCGGAACGGAGTTGTTCGACACATATGCGGAGACGATGTCGCCTGCGAGTTCGATGAGGTTGGTGGCCTGGTTTTCTGAGTTCTCTGACATGCTTCTATTCGGTTGTGGTGCCCCCCACGCGGTGGCAATCGTACATTCAGAGCTGATCCTCAAGTCACGTTTCCGGATCTCATGGGGGCTACAGCAGACCTCATGACCAATCCGCAAATCAGTTCGGCTCGCTGGTTTCGCTCAAGGCATCGAACGCAGCATCACCGTGAGCAGCGACGCCAAGGAGACATCACGAAGGCGAGCCCCCCCGGGCATCGAGCTGCGCCGTGATCCAGTCCTGCGCTTCATCCAGGTTGGTGAACAAAGGGGGGCCCGGATGATCAACGCGCCCGAAGCCAGCCTCAAGGAACCACTTGCCAGCCTCATCCCCGTGCTGCTCACAGAGTTGTACGAGCACCGCCACGAGGAAGCCATCGTTGAAGACCAGCCGGCTCTCAGTGTCGTCACTGCTCGTTGCAACATGAACGGGCTGTAGATGTAGGCTCATCCAGAGGTGCGCTTCCCCAAGTGCAGGTACGTTGGGTCAAACTCTCCCGCGTGAACAAGTTCACTCCAAGCGTGAATGACCAGTTCGTTACTCTTCAACGTGATCAGGTCTTTGCTGCGCATCTCCTGCAGAACGCGGTTGGCGTGGACGTTCGACATGCCCAAGGCATCGGCAAGCTGGCCCTGAGTGAGAGGCAGGGTGCAGCGGTGCTCCTTAGCGAACCCTACAGCCTCAAGCTTGAGGTACATCTCGCAGAACAGGTGCGCGACGCGGCCGTAAGACGACTTTCGGCCTATGCCGGTCATCCACTCGCGGAAGATTGCTGCATCAACCAGGGTATCTCGCCAGAGCACGGCCGCGAGACCAGGGAAGCGGGCAACCAGCTCGCGCAGGTTCTCATGCGGGATGAAAGCGAGCGTGGCCTCGGTGAGTGTCGCGAGGCTGTGATCCATGGTTTGGAGGTGCAGGCTTTGCAGGTCGGGGGTGTCGCCGGGAATGTGAAACGACAGGATCTGGCGCTTCCCCTCACCAAGAAGCTTATAACGGTACGCCCAGCCCTCCACGATTAGGCAGCACTGCGAGGGCCTGTCGCCGTCCTGAACGATGTCCTGTCCAGACCCAAGAGGGCGGACGCGAATTGGAAGGCTCTGAAGGGCCTGCCGTTCCTCCTGGGAGAGGTCAGCGATGCTCTCAAGCTTGCGAACCAGCATGCTGATTGGGTCGTGATCGGATGCGACAGGCATGGCGGCCTCGCCTTGCGTTGCAGGCGGAAGCGCGCGGGTCTCCCAGCCATCAGCACCTGGGTCGAGTTCGCTGATGATGGAGCCAGAAATAGGAAGATGATGGTCACTGGCTACAACATAGGTTAATTACCTAAAGTGGCACCGATCGAACGTCGGACATCAGACAACCTAGACCGCCCAAAGAGCTTCACCTTGTTTTGCCCCATCTGGTCCGAGACCAGCAACCGCAGCTCTGGAGGGCGATGACGCGCTCCGCGGTAGCGTGACATACGATCTAAATGCGGCACGCATCTTTACATCGGGAATGGAGATCTGATCAATGGCTCGACTCGCGGTGTCGTCCTCTGCAGGAGAACCGCGGGATCATTAGGCCGTAAGGATTTCACGTGCTCGACACTCCGGAAGAAGATACCTCTCAAGAAGCCGCACTCCAAGAAGCCACTGTCGATTACGTCGACATGACTGCCGACATCGTGTCGGCATACGTCTCTAAGAACTCCGTCCGGCCTGCTGATCTCGGCGAGTTGATCACTTCCGTGCATCAGACCCTCAAGGGGCTCAGCGAGCCTGCTACACCGGCCGCTGACCAGATCGAGAAGCCCACGCCTGCGCAGATCAAGAAGTCGATCACGCCGGACGCACTCATCAGCTTCGAGGACGGCAAGCCCTATAAGACGCTGCGCCGTCACCTGACCCTTCGGGGGCTTTCTCCTGAGGCCTACCGCGCCAAGCACGGCCTGCCTGCCGATTACCCGATGACCGCTGCCAGCTATTCGGCGCAGCGTTCCGAACTGGCTCGCTCGCTGGGACTCGGGAGCTATCGGAAGGGTCAGATCAAGGCTGCGGAGCCTGAGGAGGCCGCATCTGAAGCCCCGGCCGAGCCGAAGCAGAAGAAGGCTGGGCGGCCACGTAAGGTTTCTTGAGGCAGCTAAAGCCGATGGTGCTGGGGTTTAGCCCCAGCCTTTGAAGGCAAGCGCTCTCTAACCCGTAATGCACCTCCAAAACTCGACAGCCAGAGCACTCTCAAGCGCCACGGTACCCGAGACCGCCTTCCGAAGGAGGCGTTTGCTTCGGAGCCTTCTCGTAGTCACGCTCCTCAGGCGCGCCCATGTCGCCCGGCTCAGAGGCGCCAGGGGAGTTCGGTCCTTGCGGCTCAGGACGGACTGCTGTGTCCTCGTAAGTCCGTGGACCCGTTGGGTTTAGCGATGGGTCATTCGGGCTGGCAGGCGGCTCAGGCGCTCTCACGGCTTGCTCCGTTGATGGAGAAGATCACTGACGACAAGGCCCTGTCGCACATAGGGTTCCTCACTAACCCTTATGAACAAAGCTAAGGGATCAGGTCAGCGGCTTTTCACACCTGTCAGGAGCGCTTCTGTAACAGTCGGGATGCGCAGGGGCAGGGATGACACAGGGTTCACCCGGCCTTGGTCTCGCCGCGCCTGCATGGCATGGCAGCGACATGCTGGAACAAATAAAGCCAACTTACCGTGTCGTAACGCGTCGCTGTTCACTGAACGAAGATCGCTACAGGTGGCTGCTTCTCTCGTCCGATCGCGCACACAAGATCCACGCGCCCGACTCCTATAAAACTGAAGCCGAAGCCCAGAGATTGGGCGAGATCGAAGCTTCTTTTCTGAACGAGCAGGATTGCTCTGCATTTAGCTGATCCCGCATCATCCTCGCCAAGGTAGCACCCGGTTTATAAAAGCCGGGGCCTCCTTGGGTGCAGACCCGTGCTGAGCGGCGGACGCTTTATCCATGCGAACCCTGCCCATCCCTGTCACGCGGCTTCCAGTTTCGGTGGCAATCTCATCAGCAAGCAATTGGTCTAATTCGGTATCGGCGTTCTAGACCTGTCTGCGGTCCACAGAGCAGACTGCGAGCGGTGCTATTTACCTCGAATGCACAAGCCATCACGGAAGCGGTACTCGTGATCTTGCTTCCGTAGGTACATATGCGCAGTCGAATTCTGGCAAGCACAGGCGATAGCCAGAGATCCGAAGAAGCTGGCACCCTGACGCTTCGATGAAGGTGAGGGAGGACAGCCCTACAGGCTCCCTCCACAGCGCCCAATGCCGCTCAGCCGAGATGCCGAATCGTGCATGGCAGAGCGAATGGCGCCACGCCGATCAAAGGGCAAGCGTCACGTAGTAAAATGCGCTACGAGAAAATCTCAAATAAATTGATGGAGCTAATATGGACGAGGCCTCGTACGCTCTCATGGTCAATTTGACTGCGCAAATGGAAACTATGCGGACCGCAATGATTCAACTTGCAAGCAGCCATATCCGGTCGCTACCTATCTCGATGAAAGAGAGTGCCTTGCTGGAATTGCAAGATGCTATGAGTGAAATACCGATGCCAAAAAGTCCCTCACGAGAAGGTGAGGACACCTTCCATAAAAACGTTCGATCTGTCGTTCCAGGGCATGCTCAATTGTTTGTGCAAGAGCTTCGGCGGGAGCTCTCTAAAACGAACTAATATCGAAAGGGATCATTCTCAGCCCGAGCTTGAACATGGATAAAGCTAAGTTGGCAACATGCGACTTGGATTGCGTACCCGAGCGCGCCACATCGGAGGTATGATCCACTGAAATAAGGAACTTTAAAAGTGAGCGACGAACTCAAAAGACTACAAATCCCCCTTGAGAACGCAACAAGTGCTCCGATCATCTTCCTGGATGAGGCGCCGGTCTTCGGTATGCACGGGGCAGTAGGCCATGTCGCACTTACTGCGGTCATCCAAGACGAAGACGGACAAGGGGGCGTGACTGCGAGGCGGGTCGTTGTCGCCCATCTACGCGGCACAGTGGAGGCCTTTGCGTCACTTCGTAATGCGATCAACGGAATGGAATTGATCCTCACAGGACCAGCGCGACCTGAGGGACCGACGAATTAATTGGCATTAGCGGGACGCTGGCAGGCTTGGGCGTGATTATAGCGGAAAAGCCTTGCCGTACCGGCTGGCGGTCGTCCTGGGGCATTCTGGAGCACATAGGAGCCGATGAAGTGTGCCAAGCGCACTCACATATTCGAGCGATGAGCGAGCCGAGCGCCACTTACCCTTACGTTTTAGAAGTTCAGCCGAACCCACACGCCAAAGGAAGTTGGCAATGGGCTATTCGGCAAAACGGTAAGCTTATTCAACGATCGGATCGCGCGGCGAACTCCGAGTTGCCCGCACTCGCGCGGGGGTTAGAGCAAATCGAGAAGCTGATCCACGGCGCATATGACGAGCGGCGGTGAAACGCTCAAGGCTGCGTGGAACACATAGCGCAAGAGTGTCGGAAAACGATCGGATCCCCGACAGATCGTTCAGGTTGCTATCGCCCCTTTGCAGCCCTCCGGGAGGTCCGCTCCCGGAGGGATCACCGGTAAAACGGATAACTGACTTTTTGTGCCAGCACTCTGATATTTCAGGCATCCCTAATTTGCATTATTGCTTTTCGATAGCTTCGCTCTAGGTTGTAAAAATCGTCAGTCGTTTCGACACAGGTTCTGATGCCTGGAAGAGCCGTGCGCTTCCGCCTGCAATGCAAGGCAAAGCCACATGGCCTCGATGTCTCCCCATTTGCTCCAGCCGATGATCACAAAGCTGGAGAGCATCTCCTCCCTCACGGAGGAGGAGCGCTACGCCGTCGAGAGCCTGCCCGTTCGCGTTCGGACGCACCAATCGCGAGAGGACATTGTTCGCGATGGCGACAGGGTCTCGCAGTGTTGCCTCATCCTCGAAGGCTGGGCCTACCGCTACAAGATCCTGGGCGGGGGCAGGCGCCAAATCTTCTCGTTCCACATCGCGGGTGACATTCCAGATCTGCCAAGCCTGCACATCCCGCTGATGGATCACAGCCTTGCCACGATGACGAAAGCCACCGTGGCCTTCATCCCTCATGAAGCGATGCGGGATCTCACCTACCAGTTCCCTCGCCTCGCCGCCGTGCTTTGGCGCGACACGCTGGTGGATGCGGGGATCTTCCGTGAGTGGATGGCATGCATGGGCCAACGCTCGGCTTATGATCATCTCGCCCACCTCTTCTGCGAGCTGTACCTCAAGCAGGAGGCCGTAGGCTTGGCCGGCGAGCACCGCTGTCCCTTGCCGATGACGCAGGCCGACCTCGGGGACGCAACGGGCATGTCGAACGTGCACGTCAACCGCACCCTGCAAGAGATGCGAGGCGACGGCCTCATCATCCTGCGTAACAAAACCCTGGTCATCAAAGCCTGGAATGAACTGATCCGCGCGGCTGAGTTTGACGATACGTACCTTCACCTACGGGAGCGCACCGTCGGATGAGCTTGCATCTCCAGCCGGTTCAGGTTGCCACTGGCAGCGCTGACAGCGACAGCCACCTCGTCTTCTCTGACGGCTTCCTGGTGGCGGTGTTAGTTCACCTCTCTGACCAGCACGAGGAGGAAGCCGGAATGTGGTACCTGGAGGCTGGGTTCGGGCCGATCTCAGGACCTGACGAGCCGCCCTTCGTGAACCTAGATGCGGCACAAGCCTGGATCTCGTCGCGTCTTGCCACGAGGTCCGTACGCGACCGTGGCAGGCATTAGGTCAGATGCGGAACGTCTGCTTCGGACCAAAGAGCTAAGGTCCAGTTGCCGCCCTTCTGGGACATCGCGGCATCTGACGGCAAAAGTCAGGAAAACGATCGGATATCTAACAGAAAACCAGATAGGAGGAATGTTTTGTGGTGCTGTTCCTCCCCGAGGTTCCATCGCAACCAATCATCTCGCGATCAGTTTCCTGTGATCAGCACGTGCGAACGCGTCTGCGCTGTTCCCAGCTGATCCAAGGACATCGACATGCAGGCTTTGAAGGCGATGATGATCGCCGCGTTGGTTCTGACACCAGCTTTTGCACTTGCTCAAGGTGCTTCGGTTCAGTCTCCGAGCGATAGCACCGGCGGCACTGGTAGACCTGCGAACATCTGCCAAGAACTCGTTGCCTTCGTTAAACAGCCCGAGGCCGCGACCAAGGCTGCAGAGACACCGCCACAGCTCGCAACAGCTGTGACGGCCAAGAAGAGCGACGATACGTCTGCAAAACCTTCAGCGCCGGGTACGCCGCAGAACACCTCCGGTCAGAGTGGGCAGATCACAGCGTCTGGACCGGGTGCTGCCGGTCCACAGGGGGACGCGCAAA
>NZ_PDHT01000075.1:0-7522 GCF_002917135.1 Methylobacterium sp. V23 | reverse complement strand
ATCACTGCCATCCCGGCCACTCAACCCTGCCTCAGCCCCTTATCGGACGGGCTCTTAGCGCAGGCCTGCACGGTTATGCTGCCGCCAGGTGGCCGGGGTCCACATGGCAGATTCAAGTCAGATTTCAGCACCCTCTTGGAATCAAGGCTATCCCGGCTACTCAATCCCGCCTCAATCCCCTGTCGAAAGACTCTTTGCACGGCAGTCCTGCCCGCAGTCGCTAGTGCAGTGACGCATTCAGAGGATTCACTGATGGGCGGCGATGTGCGAGTCTGGGCGGATGGCTCAGACTGTCTGCGTACTCCTCGATGAGGCCGCCACGGCGCGGCTGACGGCCCTCGCCACCGACCGCTCTTGTCCACTCAAGCACATTCTACGCGCCCGGATCGTGCTGCTGTCGGGCGAACGCCTGACGGTGCAGGAGATCGCGCGGCAGGCCGGCGTGAGCCGACCGGCCGTCTGGCGCTGGCAGCAGCGTTACGCCGAAGAGGGCGTCGAGGGCCTCTTGCGCGACAAGACCCGCCCGCCCGGCAAGGAGCCGCTGCCCGCCGGCACGGTCGCGCAGGTGCTGGCCCTGACCTGCTCAGAGCCGCCCGGCGCGGTCACCCACTGGACCGGGCGTGCCGTGGCCGAAGCGACCGGTATCGCGCTGCGCTCCGTGCAGCGGATCTGGCAGGCCAACCGGCTTCAGCCGCACCGGATCCGCACCTTCAAGCGCTCACACGACCCTGCCTTTGCCGAAAAGGTGGAGGACGTGGTGGGGCTCTACATGGATCCGCCGGCCCATGCCGTGGTGCTCTCGCTCGATGAGAAAAGCCAGATCCAGGCTTTGGAGCGCACCCGTCCCGATCTGCCGGTCGCCCCCGGGCACCCGGCCGCCCAGACCCACGACTACACCCGGCACGGCACCACGACGCTGTTTGCCGCCTTCGACGTCCTCCACGGCACCGTGATCGGCCGCTGCATGCAGCGCCACCGCCACGGCGAGTTCATCCGCTTCCTCAACGCCGTCGAAGCCGCCGTGCCGACTGGCAAGGTCATCCACGCGATCCTCGACAACTACGCCACACACAAGCACCCGAAGGTGCGCGCTTGGCTCGCACGCCATCCGCGTTGGACCTTCCACTTCACGCCGACCTCGGCGTCCTGGCTCAACGCAGTCGAGGGCTTCTTCTCCGCCCTGACCCGTCGCCGCCTACGACGCGGCACCTTCACGGGCGTGGTCGATCTCCAAGCCGCCATCAAGCGCTACATTGCCGAGCACAACAGCCGCGCTCGGCCCTTCACCTGGACCAAACCAGCCGCACAAATCGTCAGCGCTGTCGCCAGACTCCCATGAACCATCCGAATGCGTCATTGCACTAGAGCGACCATGGGCGATCACGCTTGGCATCTCTCGGAATTAGTATCGATCGTGATGATGAGGGTGGGGCTGATAGTGGCTCCACTGCCGCCGACCATAGGAGCCAGTCGTCTCAACGGCTGGCACCATCGCACGCTCGGATCCTGCTACCGCGCCCTGCCACATGCCGCCGGTGCGATCGTTTCCCTCGGAGTACGCCTCACGGTCGAGGCCATCACCACTGGTGAGATGGATGAGGCCGTGATCAAGGGACGATGCATCGAATTCCGCTGCGTGAGCAGCGCCGACCGCCAGTGCCGCAAATAGAGAACCGGCAATAAAAAGGTTTTTCATCTATTGTCTCCCAATATCCATCGAAATGCCGATCTAGTTCGGCACTCATGACATTATACAACATAGAAACCCCCTAGAAAGCTCAATGTTTTGAAAAAAAATACAGTAATTTAAATAAATTGCTTATATATAATTGTATACGATATGTGTTTAAGAACATTACGCCAAAAAAAAGCCGACCGGTTCCCCGGCCGGCAGAGTAATCCTCGGATGAAGCTTCCGGCAATTATCGCTCAACCCCGGTACCTGGGTAGCTCGACTTTTACCCGCAGCGTCTGCTCCTGCGATGACGGGTGCCATCGAAGAACATGTCCATTCCTACAGACCGGATGATTTGGATCAATGAAAATACGATTTAATTTTTACATTCATCTAGTCGCTGCAGTGTGCAGGTTCGTGCCTAACATTCTACGGGGTCCGCTCCGACGCTGCCGGCATATCGCATGAGCGATGACATCACCCTTGGGAATGGCCGGATCGGACCAACCATCATGAGTCGGCATGGTGCCGTTATCCGTCGTCTCTCAATCCGTTGCGCTGGTCGGATAGCCTATCTGGTCCAGCCAACAGGAGAAACCCGGTCTTACGGCCGGGTTTCAGGAACTACCAAATTTTAAGGATTTTAATATACTATTACTATCTATGTAACATTAGAAATATAGATACAGTACTAGAAATCGCGCTGAACGCGAAAACGGAATTGAGCCACATCTTGATAGCTGACATTTCTGAGTGAATTCTTGGCAAGATCTGGCGTGACACCGTTATTCAGAGCAGTGCGCACGTATTCACCTTCCAGGCCTATGTCAAGGTCTTTGACCGGGTTCCAGATCAGGCTTGCGCCAGACACGATCTGGTTAGTTCCGCGCAGAACGGCGCTGTTGAGGAAGGCGTTGGTGTTGGCTGCGCTCGTTCCCGTAGGCAGAAAGCCGAAGCCGAGGGCGGCTAGCGCGTTTCGGCCGTTAGAATTGTAGTCAATTTGTGCGTAGCTGCCAAAGAATGCCGATCGAAAGGCAGGCGACCAGTAGTGCAGGAGTGAACCAACCACCGAGAACGAAGTCGAGAGCTCGTATTTCCCCGTAGTCGGGTTGAGGACCGCATCAGCGTAATACTGCTGGAATGACCCGCCGACGCTCGGTGTGGCAGCCAGCGCGTCGTAGGGAGCCGTGTAGTTTGCGACGCCGGTGTAACTCAGGGCGCCCTGGGCGTAGGCAGCCTGTAAGTAAAGCACATCGCCTGGGCTGATGAAGGGGAGGTTGATCTTCACGCCTCCCTGGACCGCGAAGCCGTATGCCGACGCTGCACGGCCCTGGGGCGAGATCCCAAGGCTTGCAGTTGCCGTTGAGACTCCGGACACCACGCTTGATGCATCGCCGCCGTTGATCTCGTGGACGGCGGCGGAGAACTGGGCGGACCCCCAGGGGCGATCCATGCGCAGGACGCCGACGAAATCGGGCACGCGGTTCTTCTGCGTCACGTCCTGGAATGCGACGGCTCCGGGGCCGACGATGATGGGAGCAAGGAATGTCGAAGGCGTGAACGGATTGAAGGCGTTGTTGAAACCGGCAAATCCGCCCGAAGTGGTGAAGGCTCCGACTGCCGAGCCGGTTCCGTAGATTGGCGAGCGCCGAAAAGTCGGATCTTCCATCGCTCCCGTCATGGAGAAGCCGTCCGCAAATTGGGCCGTGTAGGCCAAGAGGTTGGTGCTGTAGTTGTCCGACGTATGCGAGCCACCGATGATCTCTAGATCATGGGCGTAAAAGTCGAAGAACGAAGAGGCTCTCCCGGCTGTGAGGCCGCCGAACTGGATGAAGGCCTTGTCGACGTTGTTGAACATCTGCGCACGGCCGTAGGCATCTGCACCGAGCGCCGGGAAGGCTTGACCCTCACGCTGACGCGAAGCTGAGGTAAGAAATGGCCCGGTTCGACTAGCAACATCGAGGCGGAGAAAGGCGCGCAAAGCTCCGTAGTCAGTCTGAGTGCGCGCATCAAAATTTAGGCGCATCAGGCCGACATAGCCCGACACATCGCCGCCGGTTCCCGTACGGGTATTGCTTGTTTGGTAGAGATAATCAAATCGTGCGCGACCAGAAATTCGGAGACAGGTATCAGATCCAGGTATATAAAAAAAACCGGCACCATAAGCAGTACAAACTCGGACATATTCGATTGAAGCAGCCTTTTTAGTTGGAAGATCCGCAGCGCTGGCATTCCCAATTAGTGCCAGGCACCACGTGTTAGATAGAATAGATGCGTGTTTTTTTCTCACACTAAGCCCCCATGCACAATCATAATGCATATTCATGCGAAAACTATTTTTAGGATATATTGGCTGCGACTTATTTCTGCTGGCAACAAGTCTATCACTCGCGTAATTTCCTTACGACAACGCTATTTTTGAACTTTGCGCTGGCGTTGAGCAATTAAAATCCGTTTTTTTTGTCAAACCGAAAGGAAATTTCGATTATTTTTTTTAGTATTTGAACTCGATGCTATTTATGATATATTTTGATATATTAATCAGTTTATTTGTGTGAGCTATAAGTTTATATATATGACAATTACTTAGAATTAATTATTAAAAAGTTTTTGATTGGCAAAATTTGATTGAATGATCTAATAATTCGTCTTGATTTACCTAATAGCAAAAATATATATTTAGGCGCAAATAATAAATAAATCAATTTAATGACACGCTTCTGAGTTAATATCCAGCTCGGAAATAAAAGTTAAAAAGCGGAGCTGGCGGAAGCAGGACCAATGAATATAATATAATGTTTTGCATATTGCTTTGCGGCATATGATATTCCTAGATTATCCAATGACTAAAAAAGATTTACGAGGTAATTCATAATGTTATGAGCATGAGAATTCATCAGATATAGATGGAAAAATCCGATGGCCGAGCATATGCTATGGGGGCATAATTAATGAATTTCTTTATACAAAATTTCACTGCGATCTGTATCTGTGTTGTGTCAGTGGGTGATATTAAAATAGATGATTCAGCAAAAACAGAACAGCTTCGAGCTTTTGGATCTCTTATTAGGGCTGAAACCTACTCATGTCCAATAGCGACGAGCGCAACTTTTCTTGGCAAAATCGAAGGCAAGTATGCTGTGAGGGTCGTCTGTTCTGATGCGGGCGCTGGATCGTTTTACGTGCCTACCGAATACATATTGAAAATGGACCAGGAACTTCACGTATCGATACGTCCGATCAACTAAACACTTTTTATTACAAAAATGATGTGTCGCCATTCATTAATCTCAGCGCCTAGAGACGTGGCTGTTCTTCACGTCACCCTACTTGCCGCCAGCTTACAGCACGTGAGCGACGGCGTTGTAGCTCGAACCGCAGCCTACTTGATGCGATGCTCTCGCCGCTATACGTCGCACTGTAGCGCGGCAATCTGGATGATTGGTCAGCGACAATCTGGATGAGGCACATCGGCGTCGCGGCGGGAGGAGTTTGGTCCTCTGGTGAGCGCGGCGCAAGGCGGATCGGCCGTTTGATTGACGCGGCGCGGCGATCACGGCGCCGTCTTTGTTGTCGCGCGGGTTGGTGGGCGGCCGGGCCCGCGTTTGCGATCCAGGGCGGCACGCCGCCGATAGCTCTCGACGTTCATCTCGAAGATCGTGGCGTGATGGACGAGGCGGTCGACGGCGGCCAGCGTCATGGCCGGGTCGGGGAAGACCTTGCCCCATTCACCGAACGGCTGGTTGGCGGTGATGAGGATCGAGCGCCGCTCGTAGCGGGCGCCGATCAGCTCGAACAGCACGCTGGTCTCGGCTTGATCCTTGGTGACGTAGGCGAGGTCGTCGAGGATCAGCAGGTCGAAGCGGTCGAGCCGGGCGAGGGCCGCTTCCAGGGTGAGGTCGCGCCGGGCGATCTGGAGCTTCTGGACGAGGTCGGTGGTGCGGGTGAACAGCACCTTCCAGCCGCTCTCGATCAGCGCCAGGCCGATCGCGGCCGCCAGATGGCTCTTGCCGCCGCCGGGCGGCCCGAACAGGAGCAGGTTGGCCCCGGTGCCGAGCCAGGCGTCGCCGGCGGCGATGGCCATGACCTGAGCCTTGGAGACGGACGGGACGGCTTCGAAGTCGAAGGTGTCCAGGGTTTTGCCCGGCGGCAGGCGTGCTTCGGCGAGATGACGCTCGATGCGACGCCGGTCGCGTTCGGCGAGCTCGTGCTCTGCGAGAGCGGACAGGAAGCGGGCTGCCGGCCAGCCTTCCGTGTCGGCCTTTTCGGCAAAGCTCGGCCAGACGGCCTTGATGGTGGGCAAGCGCAGGTCGCCGAGCATGACGGCGAGGCGGGCGACGTCGGCGGCGGAGGCGGTCTTCATGCGACCTCTCCCGTCTGGACGGTGGAACCCAGCAGCCCCTCGTAGCTGGCGAGCGTCGCCAGATGGACGCTGACGTGCGGGATGCCGGCTGGGTCCGGTGCGAAGGTGACGCGCAGGGCCGCCAGGTCGGGCAGACGTCGGGCCTCCAGATCCGCGGCGAGCCTCACTGACCCTGACCCAGCAAACTGGTCCGCGCTGAGCGCAAGTTTTTCGGGCATCCTGAACCCTGAAGGAGGGTGGATGCCATGCCTCGCAAACGCTTCACGAATGAACAGATCGCCTTTGCCCTGCGGCAGGCGGAGAACGGCGCCTCGGTGGACGAAGTTTGCCGGAAGATGGGCGTATCTGAGCCGACCTTCTACCGCTGGAAGAAGCAGTTCGTCGGCATGGGCGTGCCGGAGATCCGACGGCTCAAGCAGCTGGAGGACGAGAATGGTAAGCTCAAGCGGCTGGTCGCTGACCTGACGCTGGACCGCTCGATGCTGCAGGACGTGCTCAAACGAAAGTGGTGAGGCCCGCCGTTCGCCGTGAAGTCGCCGGTCACTTGCAGGTGGCCTACGACATCAGTGAGCGTCGGGCCTGCCAGGCCACCGGCTTCGGCCGTTCGTCCCAGCGTTACAGGAAGCGAGCCGACCCGCAGGTCGCTCTGCGGATGCGGTTGAAGGAGCTGGCCGCCGCACGGGTCCGCTACGGCTACCGGCGGCTGCACATCTTGCTGCGACGGGAGGGCTGGGAGGTGAACCACAAGCGCACCTACCGGATCTACCGAGACGAGGGGCTATCGATCCGGCCCAAGCTGCCTAAGCGCAAGCGGGCCTGGCGGTATCGTCAGGGTAGGCCAGGGATCGGTGGGCCCAACGATGTCTGGGCGATGGACTTCGTCTCCGACCGCATCTTCGACGGACGTCCATTCCGGATCTTGACCATCGTCGATTGCCACACGCGAGAGGCGCTCTCACTCACACCGAGAGCCAACTTCCGCGCCTTCCAGGTGACCGAGGCGCTCGACGCCTTGGTCAAGCTGAGGGGACGGCCCAAGAGCTTGCGGGTCGACAATGGGCCGGAGTTCGCCGGGCGCATGCTTGACCAGTGGGCCTACCTGAACGGGGTCGAGATCGACTTCTCCCGACCGGGCAAGCCCACTGACAACGCCTACGTCGAGTCGTTCAACGGCCGCCTACGAGCGGAATGCCTGAACGCCTCTTGGTTCCTGTCTCTGGCCGATGCCCGTGAGGGCATCGAGGAATGGAGATGCCACTACAACGAAGATCGACCCCACACGGCCCTGGGCGGCTTGACGCCCCGAGCCTTCGCCAACCAAGCTGTCACAGCCCGAGAACTTGCATAGGCCGTGGACCACAAACGGGGTCAACTCCAGCCTACCGCGCACTAACTTTACCCTTGGACCACCGCGTGGGGGCCGATCACAATCGGCCACGCTCTGGCCCTGTGAGATCAGCACATCCGCCTGCCGCAACTTGGCA
>NZ_PDHT01000074.1:0-7607 GCF_002917135.1 Methylobacterium sp. V23 | reverse complement strand
GGCAGGTCAGGGTGTAGCCGAAGGCGAGCCCGAAACCGGGGATCACGCTCGGGCGCAGGAACCGGGGAAGAACCATCACAACAACATACCTGTTAAGGCACCTCTTTCCGCCGCCAAAGTTAACAGCGGCGTTCCCAGCACCGCTGATCGTGAGAAGCTACACGTACTTGAGCCACGCCCGAGCGTGACATTCAGTTTCAATAAGTCTCACGACTTACAGCCTGAGTTCGATAACGCTACCAGTACTCTGTGGGCTATTTCAGGCCGGCATATCAGTAAATCAGGCAGATAAGTTTCACGCTGATTGTAGCGAAGTTCTGTTCCGTCAATGCGACTGACGTGAAGTCCTGCTGCTGCAGCTACTGCTGCTGGCGCACAGGAATCCCATTCATATTGCCCTCCGCAATGCAAATAAATTTCTGCATCACCGCGAAGAACCGCCATCGCCTTTGCACCAGCCGATCCCATGGGCACTATTTCGGCTTTCAAGGCGTCTGCGACATAGCCTGCCGCTTCACACGGCCGACTTCGACTTACCAGCATGCGCAGCTTGCTGGTATCCGACCAAGGCGCTAACTGAACGTTGTTGCACGTCGCAAATGTGAGTTCACGGGCTGGTATCGCAACAGCGCCTGCTACGGGTTTTCCGTCGACGACAACAGCAACGTGTACGGCCCAGTCCGGCCGACCTTCGGCATACTCGCGCGTTCCGTCCAGAGGATCGACGATCCAAACGCGCTTCGCGTGCAAGCGCCCTAAGTCGTCAGTGCTCTCCTCTGACAGAATAGCATCATTCGGCCGTGCCAAGCCCAGCGCTTTCGAGATAAGCAGATTTGCGATTTCATCGCCAGTTTGACCAAGAACTTTATCTCGAAAAAGTCCGCTCTTTTGCAATACGACGAGTACTTGACCAGCCGTTTGTGCAATCGTTGAGCAGAGCTTACCATCGTCCTCAATCATGCACTACGCCTTTTGATTTTAGGTTTGACACCAGTTTTGACACAGCTTCATCAACCGATAACCGGGTTGTGTCGATATAGATTTCCGGCTCGTCCGGCGCCTCGTACGGGCTGTCAATCCCCGTGAAGTTCTTGAGCTCTCCACGACGAGCCTTTTTGTACAAGCCCTTCGGATCACGCTCTTCGACGACACTTAGGGGTGCGTCAACGTGAACCTCAAAGAACTCTCCTACTTCAACCAACCTTCTTGCAAATTCCCTTTCCGCGCGGAAGGGCGCAATGAAAGATACGAGCACAATGAGCCCTGCATCCACCATCAACTTAGCAACTTCGGCAACACGACGGATGTTTTCCACTCGATCAGCATCCGTGAACCCCAAGTCCCGGTTCAATCCATGCCTGATGTTGTCTCCGTCCAATAGGTAGGTATGGCAGCCCGCGCCATGAAGGTATCGCTCAAGCTGATTAGATATTGTTGACTTTCCCGCGCCGGACAGGCCCGTAAACCAAATAAGAGCCGGCTTCTGCCGCTTCACTTCCGCTCTAGTGCGCTTGTCTACGTCAACCGCCTGCAAGTGAATGTTATGGGAGCGACGAAGCGCGAAGTGCAAAAATCCGGTCGCAAGCGTGGCGTTGGTGAGCCTGTCGATGAGTATGAAGCCACCAAGATCACGATTCACGGCATATGGCTCAAAAGGTATCATCTCGCTGACACTCAATTGACAGACAGCGATCTCGTTTAATTCCAAGGTCTTTGCGGCGAGGTGCTCCATTGTGTTGATGTTTACTCGATGCTTAATATCCACCACTGTCGCCACGACCTGCTTTGTCGCGATTTTGAGGAGGTAGCTCCTTCCAGGCAGCAGCGGCTGATCTGCCATCCATACTATGGTAGCCTCAAATTGGTCCGCCACTTCCAACGGATCTTTTGCAGTTGTAACTACGTCGCCTCTGGAGCAATCCAATTCATCGGTGAACGTGAGCGTGACGGACTGGCCGGCGATGGCCTGGTCCACCTCAACGCCTGCTGCAATGATTTGTTGGATACTACTACGTCGTCCGGAAGGATGAACGGCAATAGCATCTCCTTTTCTAAGTGCCCCCCTGGCAGCAAGCCCGGAAAAGCCTCTGAAATTCAGGTGCGGCCTCATGACGAGTTGGACTGGCATGCGGAATGGGACGTCGTCAGTCGTCTTCTTCGCAACCTCGACGGTTTCGAGATGCGTAAGCAGGGGTTGGCCCTTAAACCACGGCGTTGAACCGCTGAGGCTAATAATATTATCGCCCCCCGTCCCGGAGATGGGAATGGCTACGAATCTATCTAGTCCGATCTGCTCGGCAAAAGTTGTAAAGTTTTTGACGATGTCATCAAATACATCTTCACGGAAGTCGACTAGGTCCATCTTGTTGACAGCAAGTACAATTTCTTTGATGCCTACCAACGTAGTAAGATAACTATGCCTACGTGTCTGCGTAAGAATCCCCTTTCGGGCATCTACGAGAATAATTGCTAGATCAGCAGTCGTCGCTCCGGTAACCATATTTCGAGTATATTGTTCGTGGCCCGGTGTATCCGCCACAATAAACTTGCGTTTTTCTGTCGAGAAATACCGATATGCCACATCGATGGTGATGCCCTGTTCCCGTTCGGCCGCAAGCCCGTCAACAAGTAGTGCGAAGTCAAGCGCCCCATCTCTTGTACCAACACGCTGCGAATCGGACGTCAGCGTTCTGAGTTGGTCTTCAAGTATAGTGTGAGCATCATATAATAACCGTCCGATTAAAGTCGACTTTCCGTCATCAACAGAACCGCAGGTTATAAATCGCAGAAGCGATTTATCCTCATTATCTGCTAAATAGGCATCGACCTTATTAGTAGCTTCATCTGACAGATGACCCATTAAAAGTAGCCCTCTCTTTTTTTCCGTTCCATCGACGCGCTGCCATCTCGATCGATAACTCGTCCCTGGCGCTCGGAGGTTGTGGATTGGATCATCTCGAGAATGATCTCCTCGAGGGTTTCTGCGTCGCTCTCAACCGCGCCCGTCAGTGGATAGCAACCAAGGGTACGGAAGCGCACTTTGCGCTTCTGTGGTGACTCGTCAGGATTTAGTGGCATACGAGTATCGTCTACCATTATTAGTGTTCCGTCCCGCTCCACGACTGGGCGGTCGGCTGCGAAATACAGGGGCACAACTGGTATATCATGCAAGCGGATATACTGCCAAACGTCGAGCTCGGTCCAATTCGAGAGCGGGAACACACGTATGCTTTCGCCTTTATTTATCTTCGTATTATAGAGCTTCCAGGGTTCTGGCCTTTGATTTTTTGGGTCCCAAGTGTGCCCTTTCCCACGAAACGAAAAAATTCGTTCTTTAGCGCGTGAGGCCTCTTCATCTCTGCGTGCTCCTCCAAACGCTGCGTCAAACCCGTACTTATCGAGAGCTTGCTTCAGTCCCTGGGTTTTCATGACATCAGTGTGAACGGCAGAGCCGTGAGTAAAAGGCCCAATGCCCTGATCTAATCCTTCTGTATTTACGTGAACAATTAGCTCAAGATTCAAGTCTCGAGCTGTTTTGTCGCGTAATTCATACATTTCCCGGAATTTCCATGTTGTATCAACATGGAGCAGTGGAAATGGAATTTTTGCAGGTGAAAAAGCTTTTTGTGCGAGGCGAAGCATCACCGCGCTGTCTTTGCCAATTGAGTAAAGCATTACAGGCTTTTCGCATTCAGCAACGACCTCTCGGATGATATGAATCGCCTCGGCCTCTAGCCGCTGAAGGTGGGTTAGTACAGCAGCAGGCGTTCCTTTATCTTTGGTCGGTACCTCTATCATGATCGAGTTTTATCCTTCATAATCAATTCCGCGCTTCTTGTTTCCCGCTTCTGGCAGCCATGAAATTGCGCGTCAATGCTAGGGTTTCGTTCACGGTCTATCTAAAGTCATCCAGCCGACGTAGAAAGCCTGGAGTTGATGCTTGCCTCGCGTCATTTAGGTTCAGCTAAATTATGACGCAATTTATTTCTTGCAAGGCATACATTCGATAATGGCCGTTGATATCAAGTGCGATATAATTATCAAAACGTTACGCGGCATATCGGTAATATACTGCATGCCCTCGTTCGGTGTTGATAAGTTTTGTTAGAGCTAGAGAATCCATTGTCGATTATAGCATCGAGTGGGTGGTTGATGCCGGGATTTTGCCGGCTCAGAACTCACGCGGGTTTGCATTCCCAACTGCTGTACCGTGCCTGCACGTGGAGGACTGTAGCAGTAAACCTTAGCGCCTACGGTCGCTTCGTGATGGCTACTTTACAGAAGCGTGATTCGTTCAAAACGGGGTTAGAAACACCTACCGGTGGGAACCCTAATAATTGACGGATACATAATTAATTGTGAAGTATCCGGTGGTATGGTCATGGGTATATTTAGGCCCTTAGTTAGTATACTGAATGGGTGGGTCAAATTTCGGTGAAGGCCTTCACCGGGGTGGTTCCTGTACGTTGAGATGCTCAGTCGCTGCAGTGTAGCGGGTAAAGGCTTTGTAGTGAATCGCACCGGAGTACGCACAGTGCTCATGCTGAGGAAGGATCGATGGCGCTCCTTATGGTTGTGTGTCGGGGATGGTTCAGGGCTCTTGCTTGCTCTTTGATGCTGCCTCGTACGGCTGAAACGTGTGCACGCTGGGTGCTGTAACGGCAATGCAGAAAAGGTGCCGTCGCGCGCGTTTGCCCCCATCCCGCGGCTAGAGCGGCATCCGATCAGATTGCGTCATAGCCTGCAGCGGCGAGATAGATGCGGCAATCGGTTGGTTGGAAGCGTGTTAACGCGCGTTTGATGGCGTCCCACAGGTCCGGGATGGAGCGAGCCGCCTCGGTGCGTAGCAGGGCCGTGAGCTTGGCAAAGGCCTGCTCAGTCGGTTTGAAGTCTGAGCTGTAGGGCGGCAGGTAGAGCAGCCGGGCGCCAGTCGCTTCGATGCGCTCGCGGATGCCGCTGATCTTGTGTGCCGGCAGGCTGTCGAGCACGACCGTGTCGCCGGGCTGAAGGTCGGGCACGAGCACGGACGCGAAGTCGGTACGGAACGCGGAGCCGTCCATCGCCCCATCGAGCAGCCAGGGCACGGTGATGCCGCTAGCGCGCAGCCCAGCCGTGACGGTCGTGGTTTTTCTTGTGGCTCTGGAGCACGCTCGTACGACAGCGTTCGCCGCACGGGGCACGTCCCTAGGGCTGAGCCATGGTAGTGGTGGCTGCGGTCTCGTCGATGAACACGAGGCGGTTCAGTTCGAGATCAGGTTGGCTCTCGAACCAGACCTCGTAGGCCGCCTTCATATCCGGGCGATTTTGCTCGGAGGCATGGCTGGTGCTTTGGCGCTTGAAGAAGCGCGACAGGCTGCTCGGTGCGACGTAGAGACCATGCTCGGCCAGAGCGGCCTTCAGTTCATGCAGGAAGATGCCCGGCCGTCGCTCATAGAGCGCCAGGATCTAGTCGGCATGTTCTCCGACCCGATGTGAGCGCTGATCTCCACCCATGGCCTTGGGTGCGACATGCCCCTTACGCGCAAACAGCCCGCACCAGCCGCTCGCGCTGGCAAGGCTAACCCCGGAGCATTCGGCTGCTTGACGCCGCGTGGCCCAGGCTGCAACGAACCCGACAACACGTTTACGCAGATCGACGGACAGAGCTAAGGACGTCGGCGCTCTCCATTACCGACCAACCCTTCAGCCCGACATCCGTCTCATGCCGCTCGGATCATGCTCTAGTGCAGTGACGCCGACCGACGACTCACGATGTGTGTGAAGCGTGCGAGTTTGGGGCATGGCCCAGACGGTCTGTGTACCCTCGATGATGCCACGACGTTCCAGTTAGCTGGGATCGTGGGTGCCCGCTCCCAGGCTTCAAACACATCCTAAGCGCCAGATACTTCTGCTCTCGGCCAAGCGCCTGAAGGTGTAGGACGTCGCACGGCAAGCTGGCGTCAGCCGACCCGCGGCCTGGTGCTGGCAGCAGCGCTTCGCCGACGAGGGCGTCGAGGGCTCGGCCGCGCGACTAGACTCGCCCACCCAGCACTCCGCCGCACTCCACGCGAAGGGTGGCGGAGGTGCTGGCGCTGACCTGTTCAATGCTGCTGAACGAGGCCACGCACTGGACCGGGCGCGCCGTGGCCAAGGCGATAATCGTGGGTCCGGCGCTCCGGCGGACCGGCCCGCATCGGCAGGACCGGGGCGGTCCTGGTCAGCGAATCGATCTGGGATTTTTCGTCGACACATAGCACCACGGCACGATGCGGCGGAGCCAAGTACAGGCCGACGACGTACCCGACCTTATCGACGAAGGCGGGATCGGTCGACAGCTTGAAGGTGTCCCTCTTGTGCGGCTGTAACCCGAAGTTACGCCAGACCCGCGGGACCATGCTCTGGCTCATGCCGACCTGCCGAGCCGTAGTGCGGGTCGACCAAAGGGTGGCGTTCTCCGGCTGGTTTTCCAGCGTGAGAGTGACCATCCTTCCGATGCCCGTGTCCGCGAAGGTAACTGGCGCACCAGAGCGAGGCGGGTCGACAAGGCCGTCGAGGCGATGAACGAGGAAGCAGAGGTACCACGTTGTGACGCTCATCCGGCGGATGCCGAGGGCGCGGTCGACGTTACTGTTGGCCAAGCCTAGCTTGGTGCACGTCAGCACGATCCGCGCGTCGAGCCAACGCCCGGCCAACATTGCACATTGCGGCGACAGGCAAATCCGGCGAGGCGCGTTCGCTCGTCCTCGTTCAGGTGAAGTGGAGCAGGTTTGGGATCCCGAGCGCTCGGCGACCTCGTGCGGACATCCACCAGGCATCAGTACAAAATCAAAATATGCAACTTAAATTCTAACCACACCGCTAAGTACAGCCTCGAAAATCATGGGGCATGGGCTCCGATAAGTGAGCAGACACCGCTTGGCTTGCGATTGTAGCGGTCAAAGAAAGCGCGGGCGGCCTCGCCCAGATCATCGATGCTTGCGAACAGCTCGCAGTGAGTGACCTCGCGGCGGAACTGGGGCCAGAGCATGTCGATCGGATTCAGCCATGGGCTGTAGGTCGGAAGGTACAGCAGAATGAGGTGGCCAGCCGCGCAGCGCGGCCTCGACCTCGTCGTCCTCGTGCACGCTTGCATTGTCCCAGGCGACATACACGGTTTCAGTCGGCTGCTTGGCCAAAATCGCTTCGAGGAGTTCGGCAACCTCGCGTCGCCGCTTGTGGTGGCGGGTGAGGACCACCGTCTCGCCGCTATGCTAGTTGATGGCTCCAGGCCCATTGCGCCGCGTCGGCTGCATAGGGGACGGGATTATCACCTGCCGTCCCTTCGGTCCCCACATCGCTCGCAGGGTTGGATACCAGCTGATGTTGAACTCGTCAGCGTAGTAGAAGTTGATCCTTGCTTTAAGCCGTTGCAAGCGAGTTCGATCGCCTTTTTTGACAGCATGGTCCGGATCCGGGCTGCTGATCGTGTGCTAGGGGCGACCGAACCCCAGACCTGCCGCACGCAGCAACCGATGGATGCTGGTGGTCTGAATTAGAAGTTCGGTTGCAGATTTGAGCTTGCACCTACGTGTGGGGGATGTCCGCACGGAGGTGACCGATGGCCCGTGGTCCAAAACCTGCTCCTCTCC
>NZ_PDHT01000073.1:0-7846 GCF_002917135.1 Methylobacterium sp. V23 | reverse complement strand
GGCCACCAACTACCTGGCTGCCGTCTGCATCGCTGCTACCGTCAGCTACTGGTTATGAGTCCCGAGCCTAGAACGCCGATTGACGTCGAATTTGCACCTTGGATCGCAGTCTAAATTACAGATATAAATCAAATACTAGATTGACATTATTTATCAAAATGACTGTTTATTATTGAATATATTATAATATTTACCTTAATTTGTGTCTTCATAGCTGGATATAAAGCCTGGCCTTCTAGTTGCCGTGTGTACCTCTGTTGAAACAAGGCTGCTTCAAACTAGTCCAAATTTGGATCACGGCAGACACTGCTGGCCCAAATCGAAACAGCCACGATAGGGGATAGCCAGATGACGTACTTCACCGCAACAAAGCCGATAAGCGATGCTACCTACCAAGACTTTGCTTTGGGTAACCGAACGATCCTTGGAGGCGAAGCCGACAGCTTTACCTATGCCAGCAGCAATCCCTATCAGCTTATCCGCGTCATTGGGTCCGGCTTCACTTATGAGAATGGCCGCGTAGTAAGCGGCAGTCCTACCGCAATTATCGGTACGACAGCCGGCGAGATCGATTTCGAGGTTCGTCTCTATGGTGAGAAGATAGCAACATTCAACGCGCTCTCACCCGCCGATCAGATTAGCTACCTATTCCGCGGTAACGACTATATAGCGACCAACAATCAGAAAACGAGCCCGACAAACGATGTCCTATATGGCGGCGCTGGTAACGATACCATCTCCGGCGGACAAGGCTCAGACACCCTTGATGGTGGCGCGGGTGACGACACGATCCTCCTGCCTTTTCGGCAGAGTGACGCGCACATCAGTTACGGCATGCAAGGGCAGGTGATTGTTGATGGCCCAAGTGGGGCGCACAAAATCCTGTCCAATTTTGAGCACTTCCAGTTTACAGATGCGGTGCTCGAAAAAGGCACCTTGCCGCCTGCCGAGACACCGGCATATGGCGTATACCGGTTCTACGACACCCATACGGGGGATCACTTCTACACCACGAGTACAGTCGAAAAGCAGCAGATCCTTCAGACCCTGCCGTGGTACACCTACGAGGGCATCCCGTGGGCGGCCCCGGTCAAGGGCGCCGACACGGTGGACGTGTTCCGGTTCTTCGACACGGCCTCCAACGCCCACTTCTTCACGACGAGCGTGTCCGAGCGGGACCAGGTCTTGAAGACCGCGCCGAGCTACAAGTACGAGGGCGTGGCCTTCGAGGCCTACGCGGATGCGGGCGCCCCCGGCGGCGTGACCCTAGAGCGCTTCTACAACACCCAGACCGGCCAGCATCATTTCGCCGGCAATGCCGAGGAAGCCAACGGCATCAATCACGGCGCCGCCGGTCCGGGCTGGGTCGACGAGGGTAAGGCCTTCACCGTCCACCTGCCCACCGACACGCTACTGTTCGCCTGAGGGCGTCCGCTCCTCGCGCCCCTGGCATAGGCTGAAGTGGCAGCCTATGCCAGGTCCTAGGGAGCGACTTCAATCTTGAACAAGATGTTGTGTGTGGGGTAATGGACCGTTTTCCTAGCATCATTGGGATCTGAGAACGTCTGAGCAACAAACATGCCCTGAGGCGTCAGGAAAACGTGTCCGTAGTTCTTCTGTTGGATAATGGTCCCGTTTGTTGCTGTCAGGGTGTAGCTCAGCTCGATCTGATCGCCCTGAAACGAGAGAGCGCAGACCCATTCAGGAGCCTTTCAGCCGCAGGAGCCATGCTGATCATTTTAGCGTTGATCGAGTGATCAGGAGGAAACCAATGCTCTTGCGACATACCGCGCTATTCGCAGTAACCTTTCTGGGACTGGGCAGCCTCTTGTCCCATGCGCAAGCCGCTCCCGTCCCGTCCAGCCCTGCTACGAGCCTGATCCAGCCTGCGCAGTACGGGTATGGGTACGACAGGTACGGTGATGACGACGATTACCGCCCAAGGGTGCGGCGCAGGTTCTATGATGAGGGGGACCGTTTCTCCCGGACCCGCGTGCAGGATCGTTACCGGCGTGGCGCGTTCGGTGAGGTATGCCGCATCAGAACCGTCCGCCGCATCGACCCTGAAACAGGCGAAGCCCTCGTGCGGACGCAGCGAGCTTGCCGATAGGACCCTCTCAACCTTGCACAGCCCTTATGGAACAGGCGCGCTGTGATCAGCATCCAAAAGGGACCCACCCGCTCCCTTTTGGATCAAACACTTAGCACCCCGGTTGATATTCAGATCGCGCTCTGGATCACACCGGTATCGGAGGCTCTTTGAACTCGCCGTGGTCCTCATGCGCGCCCTGATACTCGCTCTGCCTCTCCTCTTCGCTCCCGCCAGCGCCAGGGCTGAGCCAACGTCTACCCTGAGAGGGATGTGGCAGCTCCTCGGTTCCTGTGCCCAGTCTGTCGGCGGCCCAGCCGCGTCAGCCGGGTCAGAGGTGACCCTCCTCTTCAGCATCAAGCGCGATGGCAGCCTGCAGGGGCAGCCACGGATCACCCACTCCAAGCTCATCGGTGATGAGGCCACTCAGAAGGAGTTTCTCTCCGGGGTGTTGGCGTCCGTCGCCCGCTGCTTCCCCTTACCGATCACAGACGGTCTTGGTGGGGCTGTAGCAGGTCGTCCGCTGCGGATGCGCGTGCTGAACCGACCACAGGAGCGCGGTGCTTAGATAGCGCTTCCGTAGTCGTCGAGGTCGATCTGTCCAAGGTGGGCGGAAATCCCATCAGGCCCATCGTCTTTCCTATCACCGGCAGCGGCAGCCGATGGCTCCCTGAACCAGCCTGTTTCCTGTTAGAAAACCGTGATGGCAAATCCCCCGCCGGGAAATACGCTTCACCAAAAACCCTATTTGTCACCGGCAGGCGGGTACCAGGGTGAAGGAATTTCCCGTCTATAAAAAAGGGGCTCCGAGGTCGAGTTGATTAATCTTGATTGTTTTCAAGTTGGCCAGCGGCCCTGGCGCAGGCCACACCGTTCCACCAGGAGCGTGAAGACTCACAATTTCCAGCCGTCCCTTCGGGGGGCGGGCTTTTAATTCGGGGTCCCGCAAAACCGACAATGTCAGGTTTTAAAAGGGTATTTCCTATACTCCACCTGTCTTGATAATCGGACAGGTTTTTCTGACGTCGTTTTGCCGGTTCGGAGCCATTTCCGGCAACGTCGACGTCGCTCCATACCGGTGTCGTTATAAACGGTCGTTTTTCCAGCATCCATTGACCTCACCCTCGGCGCTGGTCCTCGCCCGCAAGAGCGTACAAGTTCTCAACCCTGGCTGGTTCTTCCGAGGCTTGCTGCTACGGTGCGAGACCAGTCCGGGACAGGAACCGCATGAAGACCCGTTCGCTCCTCCCAATGTTTGCCGCCGTGACGCTGTTTTCCGCGCCCGTTGGAGCACAGTCGCTGCCCACGATGATTCAGAAGGCGGTCAGCGAGCAGATCGAAATATGCAAGCCCGAGAAGCCTCAGATTGGCGCCGGCTTCATCTCGAGGAAGGACATTAACGGCGACGGTGTCTCTGACTACGTGCTCGACTACGGCTCGTTTTAGCTGCGGTGGTACAAGGCTCTTCTGCGGCTCCGCTGGTTGCCTGACACAGGTCTTCGCATCGACCGACGGGACCTTCGTTAAGGCGCTTGACGAGAACGTGAGGGACCTCGCCTTCAAAACGATCAAAAGTCGTCCGGCCATGCTCGTAGGCCTTCACGGTGGCTCTTGCGGAAAGCGCGGCGTCGATCCCTGCGGGGCTATCCTCTACTGGAACGGGTCGAAGTTCAGCCCAGCCCATTGAGGTGATCGGGGCGTTTGAATTTCGGACCATCTTTCCCGACGTGATTGAACGTCAGGGAAACTATCGTATTGCGGACATGGACAGAACCATGGGTTCGATGCATAGGGCTTTTCGACTTAGCTCCGAGTGCTTCAGGCTGTGTACGTCTTCCTGTTGCACCGCTGCACTATCGTGCCGCTTAGGATGCGATGTAGGTGTAAAATGCGTAGTCGGCATCCAACCTGTTGGGGCCACCGCATGTCGTAGAGTGGCACCCGATGTTCCTACTTTGCTTGGCAGCCTTCCTAGGTAGCGGACTCGCTGCAGCTCTCGCGTGGCCAGTGCTTGGCGTGTGGGCGGCAATCATCGCCCCATTCGGCGGGAGCATTGCAACTTCGGTCATGGCGATACTCATCGCCTCCAGCGCGAACATAACGCACCGCGTTCAGGTCCAGGAGCCGGAGTATCGCGAATACGCTTAGAGGGCTTCAGCCCAGCCGGGCGAATACTGGATCACTCGTCCGGACGGCAGGTGAACCTGGAAGCTGTGGGGCACCTTGCTGTTCGGGACGTTGATCAGCTCGACTCGCATCCCAAAGCCCTTCTCGGCATCCGGATCGGACATATCGTGGATGATGCAGGGGACCCGCGTACCATCCGCAAACACCGCGACGCCCTGCTGGGCCATGTCCGTGCGCTTGAACTGCCGCCGGTCCTTGAACTGATCAAGATCTTTTGCGCCCTGTCGATACACCCTCGTTCTCCCCGTGCCTGATGTCGATGAGTCCATAAACGACGGCGGCCTTACAACGCTGTTAAGAGTGCGCTGTGCGGCTACAATCCTTGGCGGCGCGGCTACTGAGCTCGATGCTTCGGCCTTGGGGGCACACTCCCTACGCGCAGCGTATATGACGACAGCAGCGGAGCGCGGGGCGGATCTCGCGCACATCATGGACCAGAGCGGACATCGTGACCCCCGAACAGTAATTAGGTACATTTCGCCGGGCGAATGCCTTCAAGGATCAGCTGGGTGCGGGCTTCCTGTAGCGACTGCGAGCAAGCAAATGGGAGCAGTACGCGCGCGCATGCGCGAGAGACCGCTCCCATCCATCCGGTGCAATTCTGGTGCTGGCAACTGATCGTTTGCGGTGTACTGATTGATGCCTTGGAGCATTCAGGGGGCATCAAGCGCTGTCACATCGAGACTTATACGGCCGGGCGAGCAGACTGAGCCGGGGGCTGTAGGTGGTCGAGCGCCAAGTCAGCGAGCCGGTCGAGGGAGTTGGCGAAATTGAGGATGGTGTCTTCAGCCGCCACGTTGAAGATCTTGTGCTCAAGGTTGAGCGCATGCAGCTCCTCCGCAGCTAAGCGCAGCTCCCGAGCCAGATCGCGGTAAACCGGAACCGACGCACGGATGTGTGGCACGCGCGAACCGACGTCCAGACCTGCATCAGTTGCTCAGCCAGCCGCTTCGCCCCGGTTCCGGTGAGATGGCGCACGGGGAGGATGTGAACGTTCGGCATCAGGGCACTCATGATGTATGTACGTATTCATACAGTTCTTCCTTAAAATTGTATGAATAGTCCAATCTGGTTCACTCAGTAATTGTACTACCTCGACATGCCGAAAGCGCAGTTGCCCCCGATAAGGCAGCGATTGCAGCGACTTGTTCCCAGACTTTGCTCTGCAGGCATCCCGATCCCTCGCCCTGCCGTCCGGTAGCCATGGCGGCAATAGTCCGTAGCCCTTACGCGGGGCGAAAAGGCTTGGTTCGCCCAGCTAGCGACCCGGGGCGGCCGCCGAGATCTATGACGCGCTGCCGATGCTCGAAGTTGCCGACGCCAAAGTCGCCGCTGCGAACGAAAGCAGACTGCGCGGGGCCGAGCACATCGTGGGCGCGGGGACGGAGGCGGCCTGATGGCTAAGCGGAGGGACCGCACCACCTTGCGCTTTAGGTTCGCCTGCCGACGCGGTTCGGGCTTCCGCTGTAGCCGTTGAGGTAGTGACGACGTAGCGCTTGGCAACGGAATGCATCGTTCGGCCTTTGACAGGATAAGGCCGGAGCGACGCATTCCGCTGGGCGTTCGGCTTCTGACAGGATGAAACCGGAGCGGCTGTTCACTTACGGCAATGTTTTGGCGCAGCACTATCCTCGGAGACTACTGGGGTGTCCTGCCCCGCGAAGCGATGCGTCTCCGGCGGTGTTACATCGAGGACGGGAGCGAGATTGAGCGTGCGAGCGAGCGCAATCAAATCCTTCAGGCGTCCCGTCTGGGTTTTGCGGCGTAGGATGAGACGGTGGGACTCCACAGTACGGACGCTGACATCCAGCCGGCGGGCCACATCCTTGTTGCTGAACCCTGAACTCAGCAGACGCAGGATCTCTGTTTCTCGGCGCGTGAGGTCAAGATCGAGCGGCTCCGTGGCGACAACAGGGGCAGTCTCTCCATTGCTAGGTAGGTCCTCACCATGAGGCATGAGCGCGGCACGAAGGTCGTCTAAGGATGGACGTCGTGTGACGAAGCTATCTGCGCCGGCTTCGACCAGCTGACGCAGGTTGGTTGCACTCATCGCCTGAATCCCGACCACGATCCGTAAGCTTGGCAACTGCTTCTTCAGTGCGGTGACTCGCGCGACAGCGGATGCGATCTCGGCCTCCTGCACGAAGAAAAGCGCTGCCTTGCTGCGTGGCTCGTCCCGCTCAAGTTCGGCCTCGGGAATCAACTGGATTGTAGATAGTTGCTTCAGGGTCGTTTGAAGTGCTGTATCAATCGAAGCGGTCTCCCCCACAAAACAAACAGCTAAACTAGAAATCATAGTAAACACCCGCCTTGTCCCGGCCTGAAACAGCCAAAGCCTTCAACGGGCTAACTCACAAGTTTCGTTCCATCAATATTTGTCGGAACTGGGTCAACCTGGGTCGATCACTTGTTCGACGCTCGATCTCGTCAACAAGCTGGCCTGGGAGCAGCGCAAGGGCGACGCGGCGAAGAACCTCGAGTTCTATGATCTCGGCAACGCGTCTGCGCAGTTGGAGGCGGCGACGTAGCGCCACCGCCTCTCACGGCATCACTCGCTAGCAGCAGCCTTGCGCGGGCGACCAGTTTTCTTCGGCTTCGCTTCGGCCGACACTTCCGACACCGTCTCATCGATTACAGCAGCCTTGGCTTGGCCTCGCCGATTGTTGCCAAGCCCAAGAGCACGGGCAAGCTCCGAGCGCTGCGCTGAGTAGCTGGCGGCCGTCATCGGGTAGTCGGCAGACAGGCCGTGTTTGGCGCGGTAGGCCTCAGGAGAGAGACCGCGAAGGGTCAGGTGCCGGCGCAGCGTCTTGTAGGGCTTGCCGTCCTCGAAGCTGATGAGCGCGTCGTGCGTGATCGACTTCTTGATCTGAGCCGGTGTCGGCTTCTCGACATGGTCAGCAGCCGGTGTGGCAGGCCCGCTCAGACCCTTGAGGGCCTGATGCACGGAGGCAATCAGCTCGCCCATGTCAGCAGGCCGCACGGAGTTCTTGGAGGTGTAGGCGGACACGATGTCGGCTGTTAGCTCTACATAATTTGACGGCTGGCTCGAAGAGATCTCGTCCATGTTCTAGCTTTCCTCAAGTGATGGCACTGTCCCTCTAAGAGGCAAGACCGGAGGAAAATCAACCTTGATCGCAGCACACCAGCTGCGGAAAAAATTTATCCACGGGATTAAGATTTTTGCGGGCTTCTATATAGTGACTTACGCAATGAGGTCGGGCCGATCATGGCCGCTGAGACCAAGACCAGCGACGGCGTGTTTGTGAACGGCCGGAACGATGTTTGGCCCCTAGCGGAGCAGATTTAGCTACCGAAACGCTTCGGGTCGGCGATGTGGCCGATGGGATAGTGCTTTCAATTAATCAGCAAGTCGTCTGTAGATTTTCTCCGCCGCCTTCAGAAGACGCTTGGCCTCGGAAAGCAGGCGGCAGCCCTCTTCGAACTTTCCTTCCCTGGCCTGAGCGTCAGCATCGCGGGAACATCTTCTGGCCTGAGCAGTCAGGGCGCCAGCCCGAGCTCTATAGTTGGGAGGCCGTATTATGCTCATGGCAGGCCTCTGGCTGGAATACA
>NZ_PDHT01000072.1:0-8381 GCF_002917135.1 Methylobacterium sp. V23 | reverse complement strand
CGGGTTAGGTGCGGGATCGTGGCCTGGAGCGCGTAGAGGCAGTCGTCGAGCGGCAAGAGGGTGTGCCGACGGAAGGCAACAATGATCGCCTCCTCTTCAGTCGTGAGCATGGTCGAGCGCGGCGTCTTTGGTCCCATCGCTGCGTCATGCACGAAGGCACGCTTGCGCCACTTCGCGACCGTCCTGGGGTTCAGCCCATGCTGTGCCGCAAGATCTTTGAGCGGAGCTTTCGATCGCTGTAGCGCTGCTCTGACCGCGTGCGTGGTCGTGGCGCAGCCGTGAAGAACCTGTCCCATAACGCCTCCCGGTATGCAGCGACCTCAGCTAAACTGATGCCACCACACTGCGGGACTGCACACCTAGGGGCTCCAGTATCTACCCCGCCACCGGCGGCGATTGAGATGCTTGCTGAGTTCAGGCAACTATGAAGGCAACAGCTTGCTCACTTCAGCTGTATCGTGAGCGACTGGCTTTGAACTAGCAGGAGCCTGAGTGATAGGCTCGGAGGTGGCGGTCATCTGCGCGTTTCTGTCTACGCGTCGACGGGTTGCTGGCACCAGCCACGCGGCTACCGAAAAGCCTCCGTACATCAGCAGGCAGAACAGCCCGTTCGCCGCCCCTGATCAGGATGGTGTCGGTTGGACCATCATCAGAATGACGCCGCCGAGGGCAAAGGCTGCCGCGGTCATGCGAGGGAGATCGAAGCTCGTATTCACCACAACAGGATCGATCAGGCCGGTTACCTGTCAGTGAAGACGGCATCAGTGCGTCAACCAAAAACATCGGCTCTTGACGTGGCCGAACCCAGAGACATGCAGGCTGGTCGATGAGACCTGGCGTGCCCTAACCTCCGTTGGGTGCATAGCTCGCATATGCCGGGAATACGATTGTTTCCTGACGCTTAAACCTTTCAGTAAAGGCTGCTTGGAATTCAAAAGCTGAAGATTTTGAACCCTGCGCGGACAAGCCGATGCGGAGTGGTTCGTTTAAGGCTGTTTATGGAAGCAGCGCACCCTCGCAGTGTGAGCGTTATGGAACCGGCCTAGATCCTAGGTCAGGCGTGGCTGCCAGAGGAAAGCACTCCGCCGATCTCCGGCGGAGCTTCTGAGGCTTGCCAGGGTGGCGCTCAGACCAGGAAGTCACCACCGGCTTGCAGTTGGGCGATGCTGAGGTGCTCCAAGGTGAGGCTGACCGCACCTACCGTGATCACCACCTGACCTGCCGCGTCACTCGTGGCCGCAGACAAGGCATCCGCCTCCGCGTACAAACCCAGCCCGCGTAGATCAAGCCGGTCCGCGCCCAGCGTGAAATCCAGGATCCGGTCCTGCCCGACATCCGCGGCACCAAACACGAACACGTCCGCATCCGCCCCGCCGGTGAGCTGATCGTCGCCTGCCCCACCGCGCAGGGTATCCATACCTGCATCACCAAAGAGCCGGTCGTTGCCTTCGTCACCCCGCAACGTGTCGGCTCCTGCGCCACCGAACACGGTGTCGTTACCCGCCTGCCCGAACAGCTGATCGTTGCCCGCATCACCAAACAGCTTGTCGTTGCCGAGGCCGGCCTGGATGGTATCGTTGCCGGCTTGACCAAACAGCTGATCCTCGCCCGATCCGCCGCTGAGCGCGTCGTTGCCGTCGGCACCCACCACCGTGTCGTTGCCATCGCCGCCATTGACGGTGTCGTTGCCGAGCCCGCCGTTCAGGTCGTCGTTGCCGAGCCCGCCCCGGAGGTCATCGTCGCCGCCCGCTCCCCGCAGCGTGTCGTTGCCGGTCGAGCCTGCGAGCAAGTCACTGCCAGCCGTGCCGACCCGGAGTACGCCACTGCCGGATGGCTGCAACTCCAGCGTTCCATCGCTGAACACCAGTGTCTCGACATTGGTGAGCGTCGTCATCGCATCCACGATCGTGATGTCACGCAGGTCTGTGATCGTCGTTGTCGCTCCAGCTCGGTCGATCTGGTAGTCGGCTTGTGCGCCGGTCAGAACGAAGCGGTCACGACCTTCGCCGCCGTCCACGATTTGGTGGAACCCATCGTAGCCTGTGCGGATCACATCGTCGCCGGAACCCGCATCAATGCGGTCCTGACCGCTTCGACCCCAGATCGTGTCGTTGCCTGCCCCGCCAAAGATGTTGTCTTCTTCGTAGGCACCATTGATCGTATCAGCGCCATCACCGCCATCGAGAAGATTAGGTCCTCCCCCTTGGCTCTGCTGTTCAAAATCAGCATCAACGTCGAGCCGATCGTTGCCGGATCCACCCAGAAGCTGAACTGCTAAAATCGAGTTATCGTGGCCGCCTTCGAAGCCCCGGACTGACTGTGGGCGCTGACCAAACAGGACGTCGTCGCCGTCGCCACCCTCTAGGCGGCCAGACCCACCGATGGAGTCGTTGCCAAGACCACCGATCAGCACGTTCTGGCGCGTGTTGTCTGCGTAGGCACCAAAATCGCTAATGCGGTCATTGCCGTCGCCGCCTTCGATGCTGTCCGCTCCATCAACGCCGTTGAGGCTGTCATTCCCGATCCCACCGAGAATGGTGTCCTCGCCGTAGGACCCGGTGATTGTATCATCGCCACCAAGGCCCAAGATGCTGTCGCTCAGCACAGTTCCGCTGAGCGTCTCCGATGCGGACGTACCAACAAGGCTCGTGTTCAATCCTGAGACGTTGAAGTCCGTGCCAGCAAACTGCAGGATCTCAACATCATGCAGGCGGTCCGTGCCCTCCGGCCGCGCAGGCTGCGCCAAGAAGTTCGACCCAGGCCGCCTGTCATCAACAATCAGGTCGCCGTTGGCGGCACGGGTGATTACGTACTGCTGGATGTTGCCTGAGAAGACCGCGACATCGGTTCCGGATCCACCGTCCAAAAAGTCGTCCAAGCCGCCGCCTTGCAGCGTGTCGTTGCCTCCAGCGCCTGAGAGCGTGTCAGCCCCAGACGTGCCCTCCAGAAAGTCAGAACCGGCTGTGCCAGTGTCCGTGAACCCCAGCGCCACAACCTTTGTTGCCGCCCCCGAGGTCTGGCCTGTGTACTCGCCGCTCGTGTCCGCGTTCGTGTAAGCTATCGCGTAGCCGCCGTTCGACAGGCCCGCCACATAGGTCATGCTGGGAAAGCCTGCATGGTCGGACGTCGCATCCGGGTCAACTGTGGTCGGACCGCCGATTGGAATACCGTTGGCGTCAAACGCCTGCGCAACGTGGTCGCCTGTCGTGGTCAACACCACGAAGCCGCCACTGGCCAAGGCAGCAACTGTCGGCTGAACGCCCGATGCTGAGACGACGATCTCGCCACCGAGCTTCTGCCCGTGCGTGTCCAAGCGTTGCGCAAGCGTGCCTGATCCATCCGCGTCAGGGTAGACGACGACAAAGCTGCGGTCCTTCAGAGCCGCGACTGAGGCGGGTCCGGAGTACAGGGCGAAGGGTCCCGCCAGGGATGTCGAGCCGATCAGAAGCTCTAGACCCTGCGCCTGACCAGAGGTGGTGAGCAGGCGGCTGTGGTAGGTTCTGGTCTCGGCGCTCTCATCCGTCCAGACCACCTCGACGCCGTTTGCCGAGGCAGTCAGGTCAATGTCGCGAATGCTATCCACGTCAGTGGCGACGGTCTGGCGCGGCCCGACCGCCGATCCGCTGGCGTTGACCACCTGCGTCACAAGGTTGATGCCGACGCCGGTATCTTGATCGCGTTCCGTGAACGCGAGGACGAACCCGCCGCCCGCTAGCCCAGCAGCAGCGACATCTTGGATGTCATTCTCAGATGCCTCCGCAAACGAGCGATTGCCTGTCAGCTGGCCCATGGCTGAGAACGTAGCGGCGGAGATGAAGTATCCAGACCCTCTTTGTGTCTGGACATGTGTCACCAAGTAGCTGCCATCGGCCAGCGAGGTCACGTCGTAGGCGAAGGCGTCTGACATGCTGTCAAAGCCGCCTGCACCACCTGGGACGCGCGTTGGGGCTCCAAGGGGCTGCCCTTTCTCGTCGTAAGCGCGGACGTAATAATCCGTTCCACCGTTTGCTGGGTTGTTCCCCCCGTACAAGACAAGGTAGTTGCCGTTCTCCTGGGCGGTGATCCCCACAACACCCTCATTGCTGGGGTAATCGAGATCGGGCGTGGTGTTGACTTGGACCTCTGATCCAACCGTGACGACGTACTCGGCCATGGCGCTTCCCCAGAGTACAGCGAAACCTATGGAGTGGCATTAACCAAATCCGAATGCAATCAACTTTTGCAAATCTAAATTTTTGCACTGTTGCGGTGCACACGTGAGTAAATATTCAACCATAGAGCACAATAAGATTTCCAATCAGCATTTTTGCTTGTAAAGGCATCTACCGAGCGGCTTCTAGAAGTTCGTGAAAAGCGGCTGCATGTACCCAGCTCAGCTCGCGCGGGTTAAGGGGGAGCCTTCCAGCGTGACCTGCCAACCAGTGAGGATAGCTCCCTGAACTGTGTTGTTGCCGTCGGTTCAATAGGGCTTGCTCCTGTAGAACACTCCAGTTATTCCAGAGCGACTTGAAAGAAAAACGATCGTTTTTCTGACGGCGTGTGTGCGCTGGACCGGTTGTGCTGGTCTGCTCCTCGTTGTGCATGAACGAGGAGCAGGGCCAGAGAGAGGGCTCACAGGTAGGCGAAATCGTCGGCGGCGAGCATCGCCTTCGTGACGTTCTGGAGGAACAGCTCGTCCGTGCCGCTTACGATCTTCACACCCGTGAAGGCTGAGCCCTGCACGGTGCCGGTGTAGTCCGAGACCGCCGCCTGTACCCCTGAAAAGCTCGTGAACTGCCCGTGCCACTCGATGATGTCGTTCACGCCCGTGCCGGCCGTGAAGTCGGTGATCAGGTCAGAGCCGGAACCAGAGCGGAACACGAAGGTGTCCGCACCCGCTCGACCACTCAGGACATCGTTGCCGGCACCCCCCTCCAGCACGTTGATGCCCGTGGTGCCGCTGAGCGTGTCGGCGAAGCTGGTGCCGATGATGCCCTCGAACCCGACCTGGATCGTGTCGAGAGCCGCCTCACCTGTGCGGCCCGTCAGGGTAGCGAGATCGAGCGTGATGCCTGCTGTGGCTGAGGCGTAGCTGATCAGGTCGGTGCCAGCTTGTCCGTTCAGGTTGTCGGCACCGGCCCCGCCCTCGATGGTGTCGTTGCCGTCACCGCCCGTCAGTGTGTCAGCACCATCCTGACCGAATAGGCTGTCGTTACCAGCATTACCGCTGAGCACATCGGCAGCGCTGGTGCCGCGGATCACGTCGGCGTAGGCGGACCCGTTCACCCGCTCGATGCCGGTGAGCCCGTCACCCCGTGCATCGCCGTAAGCCCCGGCCCAGGCTGCGTCAGCCATGTCGAGGCCGATGCCGGCTGTGGCGCTGCCGTAGTCAGCTGTGTCGCTGCCAGCACCGCCGATGAGCTGGTCGGCACCGGCTCCGCCCACCAGCAGATCGGCTCCGTTGCCACCGTCCAGTGTGTCGTTGCCAGCCGTGCCAGTCAGAGTGTCGTTGCCGTCCAGGCCAAGGACGCGCGCCTCCTCGCCGGGTATAGGTGCACTGAGCGCCTCCGCCGCGGCGGTGCCAGCCATGGTGACGAACTGGTTGGTGAGGCTAATGCTGAAGCTTTCGGTGTAGCTCGCACCGGCTGCGTCCGTGACCTTGATGGCCACGCTCTGGCTCCGGGCGGCCTCGTAGTCGAGCACCGCTCCGCTTGCGACGAAAAGGCTGGTGCCGCTGATCGCAAACAGGCTGGAGGGCGAGGCCAAGGCAAACGTGAGGCTGTCACCGGCATCTGGGTCCGTGCCAGACAGCGTGCCGACCAGCGTACCGGCTGATGCATTCTCACTCACCTGCGTGCCTGAGAGCGCGATGTCGGTCGGTGAGCTGTTCGAGGATGCCAGCGTGAGGCTCGCATCCGAGAAGCGCAGCACCTCGGCATTGAGCACCACGTCCGTGCCGTCGGGTGAACCCGTGCGCAGATCCTGTACGAGGTAGCCGCCGCCTGTGCGGTTCTTGACCGAGTACTCGCTCTTCAGGCCCGAGAACACGATGGTGTCGGAGCCCGTCCCGCCGTCGAGCGTGTCGTTGCCTGCTCCACCCGTGAGCGTGTCATCGCCAGCCCCGCCGCTCAGCGAGTCTGTGCCCGCTCCGCCCAGCAGGTTGTCGGCAGAGCCGGAGCCGATCACAGTGTCGTTGCCGCCGGCTGCATCAACTGAGAGCAGGCCCACCACAGAGGTCAGACCCGACAGGTCGAAGCGGTTAGCGCCACCCGTGCCAACCAAGCCCTTGTTGTTGCCGGACCAGACCTCGATGCTGCTGGTCAGCGCGTTAAAGCTAGAGAGCGTCAGATCCGCTGCACCGTCCACCTTCAGGGTGTCCGTACCCGTACCCGCATCGATGAGGTCGCTCAGCGCTTCGCCGCCGCGCACGACGATGGTGTCGTCACCTGCTCCGCCCAGCAGGGTGTCGACACCTGCTCCACCATCCAGCGTGTCATTGCCGCCCTGACCCGAGAGGCTGTCGTTGCCAGCGTTGCCAGAGAGATCATCGGCCAGAGCACCGCCGCTGACGCGGTCCACGCCCAAGCCGCCCCGGTAGGTGAGCTGCTCGATGCTGGTGACCAGCGTGCCGTCACCAAGGTCCTGTGTGCCAGCAAGGCTGAGGTCGAGCGTAAGGCTGGTCGTCAGATTGGTACGGCTGATCAGGGCGTAATCGGTGTCAGCTCCGCCATCGATCACGTCGGGTCCTTGGCCAACGAAGGAGTAGAGCTGATCGTTGCCCGCTCCGCCCAGCATGGTGTCGGAGCCTTCCAAGCCGGTCAGGAAGTCGTTGCCATCGCCGCCGGTTAGCAGGTCATTGCCAAGCTGTCCTTCCAAGCGATCATCGCCGATCCCGCCGTCGAGGCTGTCGTCACCCTCTCCGCCGTAGAGCGTGTCCAGCCCAGCCCCGCCGCTCAGCGTGTCGGTACCACCTCCGCCCGAGAGAAGGTCGTTGCCGGCACCGCCATCGATTTGGTCCGCGCCACTCTGGCCATACAGCCGGTCGTTCCCATCCTGCCCAGCTAAGGTGTCGTCGCCCCCGCCTCCAAACACCGAGTCATCGCCTGCTCCTCCGAAGACCTGATCAGCCTGATCAACCGAGGTGCCTTGCGGCGTGAGCCGGAACACCTCCCCATCGAAGTCAACAACGTAGAGGTTGCCTTGCGCATCCTCGCCGAATGAGGAGATCCGGTTGATCGTGCCGACGTTGGGCGTGATCTGGGTGGTCCACTCCGTGTTGACCAAGCCGGTCTCGGTTCTTGCCAGCGACCAGATCTTGCCGGTGACGAAGTCGCCGTAGACATACTGGCCCTGCAGTGCTTCACTTGGGCCGCGATACACATACCCGCCAGTGATCGAGTTACCGACCGTGTGGTCGTAGGCATAAAGGGGAGCCGTCACGCTCGTGCCGTTCACAGGTGTGGTCGGCGAGTAGACGTCAGGACCTTCATAAGCCTTCCAGCCGTAGTTCGCCCCTGCAGTGCCGAGGTTGATCTCCTCCCAGTGATCATGCCCGACATCGGCAATGTAGAAGTCGCCAGTGCCGCGATCAAAGCTGTCGCGCCATGGGTTGCGCAAACCATAGGCCCAGATCTCGTCGGCACCGTCGCGGTTGACGAACGGGTTGTCCGTCGGAACCGTGTAGTTGCGGTTTGGATCAGCTGGATACGCATCGGCTGAGACATCGATGCGCAGGATCTTGGCAACGAGCGTGTTCAAGTTCTGACCAGCGTTGTAGGTGTCGCCCGGCTGTCCATCGACGGTGGTGCTGCCGTCGCCTGTTGCGATGTAGAGCTTGCCATCAGGACCAAAGCCGATCCAACCGGCCTTATGCCCCTCCGCTCCATTTGGCTGGTCGATGACCATGATGAGCTTGGCACTCGCAGGATCAGCTTGGTTCGGGTTCGTGGCAGAGACTTGGTAGCGCCGGATCTCGGTCTGGCCCTGGAGGTTGCTCAAGCTGACATAGAAGTAGCCGCTCTCTTGGAAGTTCGGATCGAAGGCCAAGCCCAGCAGGCCGCTTTCCGACGCAGTCGAGATCTGCGTCGACACGTCCAGGAAGAGGGCAGACTGAGCTTGCCCGCTCGCAGCGTCGAGTATCTTGATGCGCCCGTTCTTCTCGACGACGAAGAGCCGAGTTGGATCGCTGAAGGGTGCGGTGAGGAAGAGAGGCCCTGAGAGGCCACTCGCTACACGGGTTGCTGTGATCGCGGAGGTCTGTGTTCCACCCAGATCGTAGCCGTAGATCAGGTCGTTGCCGGCTCCACCCGTGAGCGTATCGCTGCCAAGACCGCCATACAGCCTGTCGTTGCCGCCGGCTCCTGTGAGGCTGTCGTTGCCGTCCAGCCCTGACAGCATCCAGT
>NZ_PDHT01000071.1:0-8524 GCF_002917135.1 Methylobacterium sp. V23 | reverse complement strand
CTCGAATGGTCCCAGGCCTGATCGTCGATGCCCAGCCCTACGAACCAGCGGAACAACAGGTCGAACTCCAGCCGCTCCATCAGCTGCCGCTCCGAGCGAATCGAGTAGAACGCCTGCAGGAGCATGGCCCGCAGCAGCATCTCGGGCGGGATCGACATCTCGGGCGGGATCGACGGACGACCCATCCGGGCCGCATAGAGCGCCAAGAACGACCCGCTCAGGACCGCCAGCGCCTCGTCCGTCAGTTGTCGGCGGCCCGCCGAGGATGATCGGACCGGACCCGAGCCTCCAGGTCCACATACGAGAACCAACGCCCCCGAACGCCGATCCGAGCCCCGCATCTGACTTCCCCGTCCGCTGCCGGGACGAAGTGAATCATGCCAACCCCTGGCACGCCACGGACTTCTTCAACACCCTGCTTGGCCTGAGCCGCGTCCCACCGTCCGCGGTGAGGAGTGCGCCAACAAATCCAGGGATCAGACAGGAGGCCGCTAGCAAGGTGAAGTGGAAGGTGAAGCCGCGGGTGGTAGGCGAGCCAGGCGCGCACGTTCGGGTGCTTGTGGCTTCCGGAATTGTCGAGCACGACGGGAATCACTTTGCCCGCAGGGACTGCGGCTTCAATGGCGTATCCGCAAGCGGATGAACTCACCATGGCGATGGCGCTGCATGCAGCGGTCGAGCACCTTGCCTACCAGCACGTCGAGGGCGGCAAACCACATCGTGCGGCCGTGGCGGGTGTAGTCGCGGGTCTGAGCGGCGGGATGTTCCTGGGCCGAGGGGCTGGTCAGGACGGGTGCGCTCCAGGGCGTGGATCTGAGACTTTTCGTTGATGGACAGCACCACCGCATGGGCGGGCGGGTTTTATATAGAGACCCGCCACATCCTCCACCTTCTTGGCGAAGGCTGAGTTGTGGGAGCGCTTACAGGTGCGCACCTGGTGCGGCTGCAGGCTGTGCGCCTCCTAAATCCTTTGCAGGTCGAGCAAGAAGATCCCGACGCGCTTGGCCAGGACGCGCCCGGCCCAGTGCGTGACCTCGTTCGGCGGCTCCGAACAGGTCAGCGCCAGCACCTTCGCCCCTGAGCGTGTGGGATGCGGCGCGGTGTCGGGTGAGCGGGTCTTGTCGCGCGGCCAAGCCCTCGACACCCTCCTCGGCAAAGGGCTGCTGCCATCACCAAACGGCGGGTCCGCTGACGCCAGCTTGCCGAGCCACCTCCTGCACCTTCAGGCGCTCGGCCGAGAGCAGGATAATGTGCGCCTGCAAGATGTGCTTGAGGGAGCGGGATCGATCTCGGCAATTGCGAAAACCGCTAACTCAGTTGCGTCATTCAGGAGCAAACAGACGGTCTGAGCCGTCGCCCAGCCTCGCATGCATCACACCTTAAATAAATCGTCTGATTGCGTCAGTGAACTTCTCCAAAGGGCATTAGTGTCACTTCCTTCTGGGCGTCTCGCCGGATGGTACTTCCTAGGCGTCAGGCCAAAGCAGGGTCCAATGGCTCGTGATGAGCGGAACTGCTCCGGATCGTCTACCGTCGCCACGAAGGTCAACGCCGTCAGGACGCTCACGCCGAGTGTTTTCATTCGTCGATGCGCCCTCTCGTCCTGGCGCGCCATGGCTCGCACTCGACGCTCAAAGCCGCGGAGTTCCTCCGCGAGCACCTCTCGTGCTTTCAGCGCGGTCGCGATCCCCTCCAAAGCGGGATGGTCGTCGACCAGCGTCCGTATCTGGGCCGGATAGGTCTTCGGCGTGGCGGCGCTTACTCAGCACCTTCGTCTCGCGGACGACCTTCCCCTAAGCTCGACTTTGGCCAATTAGACAGGGGGTTAAGGGGTGTGATGACGAAGCGGGCATGATGGGTAGGTTCGGGTCGTCTCGACCAAGAGACACCCGGTGCCTGATCGGCCGCCCGCTTCGACGACCTCATCCTGGCGTTCGCGCCGCCGTTCGTCCATTTTCGTGGCAACACGCTCAGGTTCTGTTGATCGGCGCGATCCTCACTCCGGGTAATGCACGGTAACCGGCGTCCTGTGGATCATGGACCGCGCAGGAGCGGCGATTCGTGAACGTCCACCGCATCCTCAACCGCGCCGCGTGGTGCCCGCGCACTGACAGCCGCATCCTGTTCGAACTTATTATCGACGCCTTCGTGCCGCACGGCCCCGTGATGCTTAAGCTCGACGATACGATCGAGCGCCGCCGCGGCAGGTGGTTCAGGGCCAAGGATATCTGCTGCGATTCGGTGCGCTCGTCGGACAGCCATTTCATTAAGGTGAGCGGGAATCGCTGTATGGGCTTGATGGTGCTCATCCCAATCCCGGGCCGAGCGGATCTGGGCTGTGCCGTTCCCCACCGCGGTGGTGCCGTCCGAGCGTGCCTACCGCGAGCGGGGCCGCCGGCACAAGCCGCTGCTCGACGTCGGGCGAACCCGTCCTCCAGACCCCCCGCGGGTTGCCGGGGCGCGACCTCGTGCTGGTTGGCGACCGCGGGTTCTCGACCTTACTGTTCCTCGACGCTATGCGTCACGACGGCATCACTGCGATCCCCCGCCTGCGGCGCGATGCGGCGCTCTACGAGCCCGCCCCGCTGCGGCTGCCCGGCACGATCGGACGCCCGCGGACCAAGGAAGCGCGGCTGCATACGCTCGCCGCGCCCTTCACGGCCAAGGAGGCGCGCCAGCCACCAGCTCACGGTGCCGGGCTGCTACGGAGTAGGCACGCGGGTGATCGAGATCGCCTCGGCGACTGCAGCGTGGGGGCACGGCGGCCTTTCCGTCGTGTCGATCCGCTCCCGTGCTCGTCCGCGATTCCAAGGCGCGCGTCGCACCTCGGGCCCTGCTCTACACCGACCTCGACCGCCTGTTCGCGCAGATCGTGTCCTGGTTCGCGCGCCACTGGAGCGCCGAAATTACCTTCCGAGAAGTCCGCCGCCACCTCGGCGTCGAGACGTGAGCGGCAGTGGTCCGACACGACAATCGCCTGCACAATGGTCTGCCTGCTTGGCCTGTTCTCCATCGTCACGCTTCTGGCTGCACGGCTCCAGGCCCGCCAACGGCAACGAAGCGCCAAGCGCTGGTCGACACGGACGAGCGTGCACTCGTCCTCGATTCACAGCCTGCTGACGCGCAAGACCAAGACGCAACTGTTTCGTTACTGGGCATCTCGCGCCGAAGCTTTCCATTCCTCACCAAGGCCTTGGCCGACGCCGGCTATGCCGGTGACAAACCGGCGAGCGCAACGATCATCGCCGTCGAGTCGTGCGCAAGCAGACAGATCAAGTTGGCTTTGCTGTTCATCAACTCAAGTAGGGCGTTGAACGGTTCTTCGCCTGGATCAGCCGCAACCGGCGCCTCTGGAAGGATCCGGAGCCGATTGTCGTTTCCGACAAAGCCTTCCTCTATGACGCAGCCGTTATAATCCTGTCAGAGGCTTCGAAAGATGAACCTGTCTTCTCGGACAGACTTTAAGCATCCCCGATACAGACGTAAGAGTCTTTCAGAAACACGTCGATCTCAACATACTGCTTCATGTTCGTTCCTCAATGATACCCCGCGTAGGCTCAAACCTTACGACATTGATTTTTGACACCATCATTCTGAGGGACGACCACTCAACCTCAAGCGGCCAAGTTTTCAGGGCGCCCGTTACATCATCTAGGCGCACGGGGACTGCCAACGCATCGTCCGTAATTTTGCATGTGCAGGCTGCCCTCAAAGTTTGGAGTAAGCAGGAATGGTGCGAGCACCACCCCCAATCCTTCCTCTCATTGAACGTCGTTCTGCCTCACGACGATGTTGCCGGCCACCGCTCACGCTTCGAACCGTATGATCCTACCACTGGCTTTGAAAGGAAAGGGCCACAACTCATTGATTTACCTCGAATCCTTTTAAACTCGGCTTTTCCGTAGGCATGTACGATCGAGGTTTGGCATTAGCACATCCTGCGTGATAAACGAGATCGAACGTGAGTCAGAAACGGCCACAGGTTGGGCAAAAATTGAGCCCTGGCAGGCGGGTAATTATGGAACATCCAGGTAAGATCTACAGCTCTTCGATCACACATAGTCCCAGTCCCGTCACCGATCGAACTGAGGGGCTTCCGCAGTTCGATCTACAGAAAATACTCGGTATTTTTTCGCGACAGAAGCTTATCATTCTTGGTGCAGTCTCTATCTTTTTGCTACTGGCAATTTCTTATCTGATGATTGCTTCGCCAAAATATACCGCAACAGCATCAATTATGATAGATACTCGGCGAGTTCAGCTTTTCCAACAGTCGCAAGATGCGGTGGTGAGTGATGCAATAGTTGATACAGCGGCAATTGACAGCCAAGTAGAAATATTGAAATCGGAAGAAGTCGGACGCGAGGTGATCCGCAGACTGAAACTTTCGAACAATGACGAGCAAACTTCAAAATCTTCCGAAACGACCAGCGGCATATTTTCTACATTATTTGGCGAAGGGGATAGCCAGGATGATCAGCCAGGCAACACAGCCGAGCTAAAATCCCGAACCGCCCTGAAAAGATATATGAAGGATGTTCAGGTTAAGCGCGCTGGAACAAGCTATGTGATTGAGGTAAGCTATAGGGCGAAGAACCCACAAATCGCAGCAGATGTAGCGAACGAGATCATCACTGTTTATAGCGATGATGAAATCAGATTCAAGACGCTTGTTGTTAAACGAACAACAGATTGGCTCGAGGGCCGTATCGCTCAACTGCGTGAACAAGCGAGCGCGGCGGACCGGGAGCTCCAAAATTTTAAATCCAGTGAAGGATTGATGGACGCTAATGGGCGCCCAATCGACGAGCAACAGCTGTCTGAGTTAACAACCCAGCTTGCGGCCGCTCAACTCGAAGCAGTTCAGTCGAAGGCCCGATATGATCGGATAGTCGAGGTGGTCAAATCTGGAGTTCCAGATGCAAGTGTTGCCGATTCATTGAAAAACGATGTCATTGTTAAATTGAGACAAGAATATAATGATACTTCTCGTCGTCAAGCTGAATTCGAGCAGAGGTATGGCGCAACTCACCAAGCGACTGAGCAGTTGCGTGCCCAAATGCGCCAGACTCAAAGACAACTACGTGAAGAGCTTGGACGCATTGCGGAAGCCTACAACAATGATTACAAGGTCGCACAAAGTCGGCTCGAAGACCTAAATAAAAGTAAAGAGGTGTTATATAAGAAAGTTTCCGACGTTCGTCTAGCTCAAGTTCAGGCTAGAGAGCTGGAGAGCAAGTCTCAGTCGTTGAGGGCTATGCACGATAGCTTCTTGCAGCGCTATGTACAGGCAATTCAACAGCTATCTTCACCAACGGCAGAAACGCGCGTAGTAGCTAAAGCTCTCCCACCACTTGATCCAAGTTCGCCTAACAAGCTATTGATCTTGAGTGCTTCTTTGATGATTGGCACCGTATTCGGCTTTGCTGGTGCTTATGGGAAAGAAGTGTTCGATACAAGCATTCGAACGCGAAATCAGGCAGCTTTGGCATTCAGGGCGTCGTGCTTAGGCTTACTACCAACTGTCGACGCGAAAGCTGTGGGTGGAGTACGGCTAGTCAGCACGTCTCCACGTCAGATAGAAATTGATGGTGGGTTGTACGGGTACTCCGTTAAAAACAGGTCTTCTCTCTACTGTGAAACTATTCGTCACGTAAAATACGCCGTTGATTTGAAGAGAAGTTCCGGCGTTGGATATAAATTAGGTATTTCTTCGATTGGTGAAGGCGAAGGAAAAACGACTTTCGCAATAAACCTTGCTATGCATTTAGCTAGCATTGGCCATAAAGTACTGCTAGTTGATTGTGACTTTAAACGCCCTGGCTTGTCTAGAGCCCTCTTTTCAAACTTAGTAGTCGAGAATCCCAGTCAATCAGGCCAATCTACCAAGGTAGGAGAAGCTCTATGGACTGAAGTAAATACCCAACTTAATATATTTCCTGTTCCTTCAGGATCGTCATATTCTACCAGCGATGATTTTCTCTCCTCTGGTGCTTTCGGCGAGCTAATGACAAAAATTTCAGATCACTATGATTTTATAATAGTCGACTTGCCTCCAGTAGCTCCCGTCGTTGACGTGAAAGTAATGACTTCAGCGCTAGATGGCATACTAATGGTATGTCAATGGGGACGGCATCAATCCGAAGTCGTTTCGAATGCTATTTCAGAGAGCTCGCAACTAAGGAGCAAAATTGTTGGTGTAGTTTTATCGAGAGTCGACTTGAAGCAGTACCGGTCGATCGCCCGAGGTGAATTTGAATATACCGATACCGAGTACTTTGCGTCATGACACCTTAAGGTCTGAATGATTCAAGTAAAGTCTCACTCATAGACGGTGCTTTAGCAGACGTTAAAGCTAGTGTGCTGACGCGGCTAGAGGGTTCCCGATCAGTTTGATGCGTGCCGGTCTGGGCCGAAGCTCAGACCGCCTGCGTGCTTCTCGACGCCGCCGCTCGGTCACAGTTGATCAAGATCGCCGGGGATCGATCCCGCACCTCAAGCACGTCCTGCAGGCGCGGTCGTTCGTCTCTCGTTCGAGCGTCGGAGCGTGCAGGACGTGGCTCGACACGCAGGCGCCAGTTGGCCCGCGGTCCGGAGCCGGCGGCAGCGCTTTGCGGAGGAGAGTGTCGAGGGCTTGCTAACGCACAAGACGCGTCCGCCTAGCATCCTACCTCGTTCGACCCGGACTGTGGCAAATGTATTGGCGCTGACCTGCTTGGAGCTGCCGACGAGGTAACGCACTGGACTGATCGTTCCGGCACCGAACGGATCGGGTTCTCTCAGCTCTCCGTCCAGGGGATTTGACGGGAGGATCAGCTCCAGCCGCATCGGGGCACGCCTGCACTCGCTTGCGCGACCTCATCTTCGCTGCGAAGTGGGAGAACGGTGTGGGGCACAACATAAGTACCGCACAGGCCGTCGTGATGCGCGACAATCAGGGTGGTAACTCGTGTCGTTTTTTTAGGGGATGCTCCCGAAGGTTTAGCGGGTTGCCTCACGGATATGTTCCTGGAAGTGTCACGGCCGCCTGCGCTTGGTTCCGAATGCCGAGCATTAGGTTCGGAAGGAATAAGTTTGGCTCGACAAGTATATCTGAGATTACTTTCAGGTTAAGGAGTTGCCGATCGCCGAATTCTGGTTGACGAAGGAGCAGTTTCCAAGATTGATTTTCATCTGCGGACAGATACCCGGGGCAAGGAGTGTGTCGACGACCAACGCGTGTCCAGCGAGAGCACCCATGTCTTGAACTCCGGCAGGCGTTGGATCGTTGCCGCGCCTGAGATTTACGGTCCGAATAAGACCTTCTACAATCGCTTCGTTCGCTGGACGGCGGAGGAAGCTTTCAGAGACAAGTCGATCCCAGCCTTTTGCCTCATAATCGGTCCTCGATGATGCTTGGCACTGGCCCAAACCTGACGCCATTGACTTCGGACACCATCATTCTGGGGCGCGACCACCCAATCTCAACCGGGCCCGTCTACGGCGCGCCCGTTGCATCATCTTTCTGTCTGGTTACGAAACATCATTGGGCGCAGAGCGTTTTACTATGGTAGCACATGCATGGCGCTTTGAGGATATGTGCTGCCGTGTTAATAGCAGGTGTCAAAAGAGTTCAGACCAGTAGTGCTTGTATCAATATCCGATGCTGTTATAGGCGGGTGGCATCTACCTGCAGTAGGCCCCATCTACCTTCTGAGACGTTTTTCGACTTTTTTAGCAGTCTTCTAGGGGAGCTCGCTGATCCTCGCCATTCTTCTTCAGGCTCGTACTACCCCAGCTGTTCGGGCCAAGATCGACCGAGCGCTCCGGTTTGCAAGCCAAGCGCTTCGGCGCCACCATCAGGACCGCCGGCGAATTGCAATTAGGAGCGCGCCAACGTATGCGCGCTCAGCCGGTTATTGGCTTTACCCTCGACTTTCCGACCTTTATTGTCAGCCACCTCCTGCCGCACCTCAACCGGAACGCTGCTTATCGCATCCACAAGGCGGAGGGCCCCGATTCTCTCCCGCCCTCCGACCCACAGGCGCGCTTGTGACCGTTTGGTTCCAGGTCACAAATCTGCTGAACGACTGCGGCTCCTGCTTCACGGTCGATGCTTTCGCGACTGCTTGCCAGCCACACGGTGTGCAGCATCGTAAAACGCGCCTCCACACGCCGAAGGCAAAACGGCATGGTGGAGCGCTTCCACGGTCAGATGCAGCCCGAGGTACGAGAGATTACACTCCACAGCTACAGCGAGTCGGAGATTGCCCTGCGCGGTCGGAGATTGCCCTGCACGGCTTAAACGCTGCTTACAACGGCCATCGTCAGCGCGTCCTGAAAGGTCTCTCGCCCGAGATGGTCCTGCGTCCGCGCCTTGAAGTCGTGCCTGCGTTGGTCAATCCAACTTACAAACCATCCATTTCCAGCCTCATCAACCGAGCGCTGCACATCGTCGATGACATAAAGAAAGTTTCACAATCTGGCGGCTAGCACTACCTGGGCACTTTGAAGGATCGTGATGCGTTGTCTGCCTGACGATGGC
>NZ_PDHT01000070.1:0-8567 GCF_002917135.1 Methylobacterium sp. V23 | reverse complement strand
GGGCCCCGGGGGCGGGGGGCGGGGGGGGCGGGGCGGGGGGGGGGGGGGGGGGGGGGGGGGGGGGGGGCTCAGCGCCAGCTCAAAGCAGGAACCGTCAGCAGGGCAGCGGATCGTGCCCAACGGCCAATCCGGAAAAACGCAATTTCTATACGGCCCGCACAGAATACTCGACCGGCCTATTAACTGCCACCCAGTTCCAGCCAACCACATCCACGAGAGGTTGACATAGGAATATGCGGCAGCTGCTACAATTCAGGAAGACGATGGTGCCCAGGGACGGAATCGAACCGCCGACACTGCGATTTTCAGTCGCATGCTCTACCAACTGAGCTACCTGGGCCTCGGCCGGTTCGCGTGAGCGGCACCGGCTGGAGCGGGGGTATAGGGGGTGGATTGCGGCCTGTCCAGCCTCGATCGGAAGAGATTTTGCTGGTTCGCTTTCCGCGCCGGAGCGACGACCTTCAGACAGTCCGGTCCGAGCGCGGATCGACGCCATCGGCGTCCTCGTCCTCATCCTCTGCGGTGGGGATCGCGTAGCGGTCGGTCAGCCAACGTCCGAGATCGATGTCAGCACAGCGGGTTGAGCAGAACGGCACGAAGGCAGGCTCGGACGGCTTCTTACAGATCGGACACGGGTCAGGCTTGACGGGACTAGCGCGTCTGCGGCCGATGTTCGGATCGCTCATGCGGGGCCTCCCCAGGCACTGCGGACCGGAAAGCCCTCCCCATCGAGGAGGTTGACAGTCTCATAGAGTGGCAACCCGACCACGGCGCTGTGAGATCCCACGAGCTTGACCACGAAGGCTCCGGCGAGCCCCTGGATCGCGTAGCCGCCGGCTTTGCCGCGCCACTCGTCGGAAGCGAGGTAAGCGTCGATCTCTCGCGAAGACAGGCGCTTGAAGCGCACCCGGGTCTCGACCACCCGCTCACGACGGACATCCTGGGGGGTGAGGAGACAGACTGCCGTGTAGACTCGATGCTGGCGCCCGGAGAGCAGCCGCAAGCAATCGGCCGCTTCATCCGGCAGCTCGGCCTTAGGAAGCACCCGACGTCCTACCGCTACGACTGTATCCGCCGCGATGAGGAAGGCCTCGCGCATGTCATCCCGCCGCCGCGCTGCTGCCCCGGCGGCGGCAAGCTTTTCACGCGCAAGGCGGCGGGCGAGCTCGCGCGGAGTCTCCGATTTCCGTGGCGTCTCATCAATATCGGCTGCCAGCAGGGCATCGGGCTCGATGCCGATCTGCTGCAAGAGCGCGAGGCGCCGGGGTGAGGCCGAGGCCAGAATGAGGCGGGCGCTCCGGCTCGAGACAGGAGTTTCGTCGATCATCGTCACGTGCGGGCCGTCATGCGCAGGGTTGGTATCCTGTATGGGAGCGAATGGAGAAAGACTGGCCGATGCTACACCTCGACGGGCGAATGGGCTGGCGGGGCCGTAAAGGCGGCGGGAACCTAGCGGAAACCCCTAGTTTTGTGAACGCGTCCCGAGGCATCCTTGAGGCCGTCGACCCGTGGACAACGAGCGCGGGTCTGATATGGTCCCGCTGGTGGTCGTCGCGGCCACCGCCGCGGTCTCCACTCCGCGTCGTGCGGGCGTAGTTCAGTGGTAGAACGTCAGCTTCCCAAGCTGAATGTCGTCGGTTCGATCCCGATCGCCCGCTCCAATCATTTCATGCACTTAGCTGCTTTGATGACTGGCGTCTCACATAGCGGATCGAGACCGGCGCTCAGCGTGAGAGACCCAGCCCTCCTCAGTAGCTTACGGGAGCGCGTCGCGGATGCATCTGGTCCAGACCGCGCACTCTTTGCCCAGGGGTGGTTTGCCTGCACCGGCAAGCAATCGCCTGATACGAAAGCCCGCTTCGCGATCCTCCTTGATGCGAAGGCTTGGATTGATGCAGCCCTCCTGTTGGCACGCTTAGTCTTGCCGGAAGGCCGTCTGTCCGTCATGGCCTATGGCGGCATCTTCTCGATTGTGATTGGGACTGCGAACCTGGCCCATGGTGCTGGCGCTGATCGATCACACGCTATCCATCGGGCGGATGAGTTCGGTTGGGCGATCCTCGCAGCCGTTCTGGACGAGCTGCTCGCGTAGCGACCGAGCCAGGATGAGTAGGGACGCGAGAGCCTCATCCAGAGTAACGGTCCGACAGGCGTCATTCGATCGCCCCGAGGCACACTCATGAAACTCGCCGTCCTATCGCTGGCAGGCATCAGCTTGCTCATGGCCGCCCAGGCTGGAGCGCAAGGCCTTCAGCCCCCTTCCGACGATACGAGTATGAGAGAGGCTCCTCGTACGCAGCGTGAGCGTGATCTGGGTCTGGATGGTAAGCCGCGAGGTCAAAGAGAGCTGTAGGCTCCCGACAGGGACGGGTGCTCGACAGAGGAGCCCGGTGACGATGAGGACGACGATCTCGGCGAAGCTCTTCGTGAGGTTCAGCCCTCGAGGCCTCAGGCTCGTTGATCGGCGGCAGATCCCTATGCGCCCTCTACTGCTCGCAATGCTGCTCGTGTTTGCAGCTGCGCCAAACGCCCATGCTGAGCCCGCGTCGACCCTCAATGAACTGTGGCATCTGCTCGGCTCCTGTTCTCAATCGGTTGGCGGGCCCGCAGAGTCAGCGGGCTCTGAGGTCACGGTTCTGTTCAGCATTAAGCGCGATGGCAGCTTGCAGGGGCAGCCGCGGATCACCTTGTCCTCAATGCCGGCCATGCCGGACAGGATCAGGATGGGCGTCTTGATCTTTGACGCCCGCAAGGACCGCAGGACCTCGTAGCCTGAGATGTCGGGCAGGTTCAGGTCGAGCAGGATGATGTCGTAGTCGTAGAGTTTGCCGAGATCGATCCCCTCCTCACCGAGATCCGTTGTGTAGGTGTTGAAGCTCTCGGACTTGAGCATCAGCTCGATGCTCCGCGCGACAGAGGCGTCGTCCTCAATCAGCAGCACGCGCATGGGTCAGGATCCTCGAGAAGTTGAGGGATCCTGAACGAGCATCGGCAACAAACCGTTAAGGTTGCGCTGATGCCGGACATAGCAACGGCCACGGACGCTGAGACGGGGTGCGCGTACATCCGGCGTCACCCTATCCCGACATCGTGGCCGCATCCGATCGGGCCGTAGAGCCGTGATCGGTATGGCCCTGAAATGGGGTCGTTATGGTTAACGTTCAATGAAGCTGCCCCGCCGCCCGATCTGATCACGGGCCGGCGGGGAGGATCGTCCATCTCACAGGCGAGCCGGTACGCAACGTGGCTCGCCGGGAAGATGCAGGTCTTCGGTTACCCGAAGGATCACGGCCGGTGTCGCCGGACGTGTCGATGTGGGACCGTAACATCGCCAACGCGTTTCCGGCTTGGGCTGGGCATACCACGGCGATCAGAACCTGCGCCGTGATCGCATGTGCGGGGCGTCTTAAAAGTGAACGGCATCCCTCCTGATGGTCGGGCTCCTGGATTGAATTGCGAGGAGCGCTTCGAGGGCATCGAGTAGGCCAGCATCCCAACCCGGAGCGAGATCCTCAAGGATTTGCACCCACGCCACCTCATCGACGTCGGGGCCGCAGATCAAATCAGGGATTCCATCGATAGGATTGTAGGCGATGTCTTTGATCCGGCCATCGCGCACGGCCCTCATGCCCGCCGAAAAAGCCTGCGCGATCACATCTTCGGACGCCTGTCGGCCCATTTCTATGAGGTACGCCGTTTCGGTGACGATCGCAGCGCGCTCGCGTTCGGCCTGATCACGCTCTAGAATCGCCTGATCTCGGGCATCGTGGCAGTTCCGTAGGGCGAGATACTCCCCCCGGGGGAGTCTGACCCGACCGGTCACCAGGCGTGCGTGACCGCAGGGCCGCCCGACCTTCTCGTGGTACAAATCCTGGAATACCCGCATTGCAGCGGCGTAGGCGCGTCGACCAGCGCGTGCGGCATCTCTTTTGGGCATACCCTGACGCAGGCATTCCTGCTCTGCGGCCTCCCGGGCGGCGTAGCCGGGGTGGAGCGCGGGTGCCAACATCGCGGTGTCTGTCGGAATAATCGCGGCGTGAATGTGAGGAAATGTTTCGTCATGATGAGCTACGATGGAGCAGATTGCGTTGTGTGCCCCGGCAAGATCCAGAAAGAACTCGGCTGCCCGGGCGCGCCACGCTCTGTATTTGCGGCGTTCTGCGAGGGACGCGGACGTTTCAGGCATCGCGACTGGATATGACGCGACCCCCGCGAGGAGGACGCGCTGAGTCACCCGGATTTCCTTTCGTACGCCTCGCTTTGTCGTCTCATAGGCTTCGCCTAGGCGTCGATTGAGCTGGGTCGCTATCTCAGCGAATGGGAGCCCCGCGATCTGGATCGGCGGGTGTGGATCCTCGACGTGCGCGCAGCTCCCCGGGACCCGGCTGAGCTCGTCGATCACGAAATTTGCCCTGCCACCTTTCCGGGCGTGGAGGTCGATATGGAGGAAGTTCGTGCGCGTCATGATCTAGACCCCTCGTTTGAGAGAGGGTGGCGAGGGCCTCTGAAAATCGCAAAGCCCGGACCCGCATCGAAAGGCTATCGTGGGCGGACACTGTCATACTCGGTACCGACTATAGCAGTGCACCCACCAAGAAACTGGGGTCCTTCTGATGAAAATGTCGATCAGATCCAAAAAATCTCAGTTTCGATATTTGCGATTTTCGTAGGATCTCGCGATCCTCCTTATCAACGCGGGATCTCAGGGTCGCAACCTCTCCCGGGATGATCGAAGGGAGCCGCCGTGGCCGAGGATATACAGCTCACGAGAGACTTTATCGCTAAGGGGGCAGTCCCTGAGCTTGTCGAAGAATTGGCCCTGCGCGGAAGCGGGTCGAACGCTTCGGTTCTGCTCTTCGGCGACCTCGGCTACGCGGCCAATCTCGCTGAGCGAGTGTTCGCAGCGAAGGCGAGGGACACCAATGGCCTCTTGAAACGTCTCCCGGTTCACATGAAGGTCTTGGTTCGCGATACGGGTGATGCGACCGACCCCCTCACCGGGGAGGTACTCTCGCCTGACCACCTGCGTGCTTCGTTGTCTGCCCAGTATGCCAACCTGCTCCGCACGGCCGTCATGCATCTCGACGGCCCGAGGCCGACCGTCATCATTGTCCTCGAGCCGCTGGGCGGCACGTTTCGCGCCAGGGAAGCGCTCGACAGGACATGGCGCCAGAGAACGGAGAAAAAGAAGAAAGACTTCGCCGATGTGAATAAGGACGAAAGGCCGGTCGCGCAGCTTGCACCCCGTCCGCCCAAGCCCTGCACCCTCGTGAGCCTGCCGCTTCTTCGCGTCGATCCAACCATGATCGAGGCGGCCCCGCTCCAGGACGTCGGCGAAGTCGCGACCTGCGGCGGGCTGGATTTCAACCTCACGCCCGGCGCGATGGGTACGGACATCGACATCAAGATCGGCTTCGTCTCCCCTCACGCTGCAGGCCCTGACTTCATGAGGGGTAGAGCCCTATTGCCCGCCGCTTCCGAGCGCACGCACTGGTGCGCCGACGAGATCGACCGTGGAGCCGATGGTGTCCATGAACCCGCTGCCGACGTTCGAGAGGTGCTCGCCGTAGGTCTCCCGGGTTTGGGGATCGACCAGGGCGACGGGGGCGGCCACCGCCAGGGCGGCGCCGGTCGCGATGGTGGACGCGGCGCCGGCGGCGGTACTCACGAGTCGATCGCCGATGCCGGCCTGGCCGTCCGAGATCGGCTGGCCGTCCGCGAGCCGCTTCCCCAGGAGGGCGACGACGTCGGCCGAGGCAAACTTGCCGTGGTTGAGGGCGTTGCGCGATTTGACCGAGGTCAGGTTCAGGACGGCGACGTTCTCGCGTTCGAGTTCGAACCGGTAGGGTTCTACGTTCGGATCGATGGCACCCAGGCGGACGCTGTCGCCCCAGACCTGACGGGAGACGGCCAGGGCTTGGTCGTCGCCGGAGACCATCAGCGTCAGCCTGGGTCGATCCTTGCCCATGTCGTGGAAGGCGGCGCGGACGAGGTCCATGTCGACGTCGGGGGCGGCCAGGATGACGTTGCGGATCTTGGGCGCGATCCGGCGATCGCGGATGGCCATCCGGCGCAGCGACTCGAGGGTCAGCCAGTTGCCCATGGAGTGGGCCAGGATCGTCACCTCGCCGACGTTCGGATCCTTCGCGAGGTCGCGCAGCAGGGTCTCGAGACCGGTGCGGGAGAAGTTCGTGCTCTCCCGGTCGTAGCCGTAGGCCAGGACGGAGCCGCGGGACGGCGACTTGAACAGAACAGGCGCGACCTCGGCCCCGGAGTCGTGCACGATCTGAGCGAAGCGGAAGACGGCGTCCTCAAACTTGTTGTTGAAGCCGTGGACGAACACCAGAACGTGTCGCTTGGCCGACCCCCGGACGGTCCGGTTCGTCCAGGCGGGGACCTTCGCGCGCTCGATCGGGTCGGCGTGCAGGGCGACGAAGTCCGTAGCTGGGTTGCCGGGGACCGACTTCGGCCATTGGACCGAGCCCGGCTGGCGGATGGCATCGGGTGGAATCGAGACCGCCAAATCGGTATAGGTCACCGCCTCGCCGCGCTCGCCCGAGAACAGCACGCCGGGGTCGACGGCGGCCTTGCGGGTCGTGGCAACGAGCATGTCGACCCGGGAGGTGCCTGCGACCTGCTCGGCACCCGCGATGGGCAGGAGAACGCCATTGGGACGCCCGGCGCAGCCCGTCAGCAGGGCGAGCGCCGTCATGCTAACCATACCGCCAGTCGTCATACGTCCGAACCCAAAGGCTCCGAACACCCGCATCTCCACGTCCAACTTGCTGGAAGGCTGGACGGGCGCTTGGTTCACGCACCGTCAAGATCGGAGCACGATACGATGCGATTTCAGCGTCTGGCAGTCTGCTACGACGGTTCGGGAACGGATTTGGTGAAGGAGTCACGAAAGCTGCGCGCAGATCGTATTTGGTAAGATCTGCTTGTTTGCTGGATGGGTTATCGCCCACCCAGAGACGCAGGCTGACCCGGTAAGGCGATGCGGGTTCCGGTGTCCGTGAGGATGTCCCCGGTGACTTGGTACACGCCGAGCGTCCGGTCGACGTAGTTGCCTATGTAGACGTAGGTGCCCGAGGGGCTGAACACGATGCCCTGGGTCACTGCACCAGCTTCGGCGTCGGCCACGCGCCGAACGCGGCCCTCTGGATCGATCGCCAGTAGAGCCACGGAACTAGTCGGCGTGTAGCCAGGGCTGCCCTGCGGCGCGCTTGCGCCCCGGACTACCGACACGGCCGCGTGTCGCCCGTCGGGTGCGATCGCCAGAGCCTCGGGGGTGTCGCCGATCCCCACATGGTCCATGACGACGGGGCGCTTCGCATCCGCTCGGACCACGCTCACCGTATCGGCGTGGCCGTCGCTGGGCTCGGGACCCGTGTTGCCGGTAAGCGCGAGCGTGCCGTCCGGCGTCACGTCGAGGCCGTAGACGCCTGAACCAACAGGCATGTCGAGGCTTCGGTCGTAGCTGATGTCCGTGTGGTCGAGGGCAAGGACGCCGATCTTCCCGGCCTTGTTCTTGGCGAAGAAAGCCCGCCTGCCGTCTGGCGCGAAAGCAACGGCAGCGGCCTCGTCTCCGACATCAACCGTGACGACCGGGCGAACCACGGTATCGCGGATCGTCAGGGCCGTAACGCTGCGCCCCTCGCGATTGGCGATGAGCATGAGGTCGCCCACCTTGTTGATGGCGATGCCAGATGGCTGCAGGCCGACTTTCAGGGTTTCGACCAGGCGCGGCGGCTCGGCTGCAAGATCGATAACGTGTAGCCGGTTGTCAGCTTGCGCGTACCAAGCCGGTCCCTCCTGACGCATCAGGACCGAGCTTGCCACGAGCCCGAGCCGGCCATCCGGCGTGATCCGAAGGTTCGTTGGCGGGCCATAGACCGAGTTGTCGAGGAGAAGGGTGTGAACGAGCCGGGGGTGCGCCTCGTCGCTGACATCGAGGATACCGACCGCGTCATGGCCGTTCGGTCCATTTCTCCCGCCTTGCGCTTCGAAGAAGGTTTTGCCGTCGAGGCCGACGAGGATGAAAGCTCTGGTGTCCGCTGTGGCTGCGCCGGAAACAGCCAAAGCCAGGAGCGCGGCGGTTCGGAGCGTGTTGGCGATGGATCGTCTCATCAGGCGAACATAGGGCAGACACGGCTGAAAGCCTGTCGAGGCGTAAGCCCACGCGAAGCCCTCCAGCCGCTCACGACAGCGTCAGATCCTGGGTGGCAGGCCGCTTTTCGTGATGCCACCCGTGGTGTCGAGCTTGGCCCGGCACGTCATGCCCTAGAGCTAGGGGGGCGTCACGCAGAGGAGCCTCAAACCTGTCGAGCGCAACGAAGGACCCGCCGCGGCTGTAGGGCCGGGCGGGTCTCGAAGCTGGATCCGTGCGGCTGGCCCCTTACAGGCTCAGGAAGGCGTGGGCCGAGCCGACGATGGTGAAGACGAGGCCGCCGGCAAAGGCAGCGATCATCGCGTAGGAGAAGCCTTTCAGCAGCATCCAGGTGTCCCTCCTATCAGCAGCGGTTTCCGCCCGAGGTCTGGCCGTACTGTTGGGTGGGGAAGTTCTG